>NZ_JBEBVH010000049.1:0-18481 GCF_040392825.1 Pseudopedobacter sp. | reverse complement strand
TGCCAATAGTTTCCTTGATGAATTATAAAGTTGAACTTGCACCCGCTTTTATAAAAGGAGCGAAACAGCTAGCGAAAAAATACACCTCGTTGAAAACTGACCTGGCTAAACTTTTCGTTGAATTAGAGGCTAATCCGGTACAAGGTATCCCTTTAGGCCATGACATTTACAAAATACGACTTTCTATAGCATCTAAAGGTAAAGGCAAATCTGGCGGAGCAAGGATTATTACTTTTGTAAGAGTAATACAATCAAGTGTAATCTTGCTTACAATTTATAATAAGAGTGAAAAAGCTAACATTTCAGACAAAGAAATAAAAGAATTACTTAAGGAGTATTTATAGAACTTAGCTCTTTCAAAAATTCCTGGAACAAATAACATACGCTATAACTTTGCCTTTAGTAATAAACATGACAAAAAATATTTTATACGCGCTAATATCTTCCATATTACTTTGGCTGGCCTGGCCTCCTACCCCTTACACATCACCAATTTTGCTTTTTGGATTCTTACCTTTATTGATAGCCATAGAAAACATTTTCCAAAGTAATTGGAAAAATAAGGGCAGAAAGGTTTTTGGCGTCGCAGGACTTTGTTTTCTGACTTGGAATACTGCCTGTATTTATTGGATATGGAATGCTTCTCCTGAAGGTTCTATTGTTGCTTACATTTTGGGTGCTTTATTAATGACCCTTAGCTTTTATTTGTATTACAAAGCTAAAACTATTACAAAACCGTATATAGCTGATATTTTATTGGTTGGATTCTGGTGTAGTTATGAATATCTTCATCAAACCTGGGATCTGAACTTCCCCTGGATGACTTTAGGGAATGGATTTGCAACCATGCCACAATTAATACAATGGTACGAATACACTGGCATATATGGCGGAACATTATGGATTTTAATGAGCAACATCTTGCTTTTCAATATCTGGAAATCGATCCGGTATAAAAATCCGGATAAGTTAAAACTTATTCCTGCGCTTGCAATTTGGATTATTTTACCTATATCCTATTCTGTTTATACCTATAGTAATTATGCAGAACAAGAAAATCCTTCGCACATTGTTGTGGTACAACCCAATGTAGACCCTTACCAAAAATATTCAGGTTCTGCTTTACAACAATTAGATAATCTGATACAGCTAAGCAAAGATTCTTCAAAGTTCAACACAGAATTTATTATCTGGCCAGAGACCGCTATTCCTGAATATTTAAACGAAAAGGAAATCAGAGATACCCGTATTTTTCATACCATACAGCGTTTTCTTTCCAATTATCCGAATGCTACATTAATTACCGGTGCAGAAACATTTCAAACTTATCAGGACGAGGCTACACCTTCGGCCAGATTCGACAGAAACAGTAATACATACTGGGACAGTTTTAATACTGCATTGGCCATAGAGAATTCCGGAAAGATACAATTCCATCATAAATCGAAATTAGTTCCTGGTGTAGAGAAGCTCCCTTTTGCATCTGCTTTGGCATTTATGAAACCCATATTTGCCAAATTTGGTGGGACAACAGGAGGTTATGGTTATCAGGATCATCCTACCGTTTTGTATGCAAAAAGCGGGATTGGCGTTGCTGCTGCCATTTGTTATGAATCTATCTGGGGCAACTGGATTGCGGAATACATTAAAAACGAAGCTCAATTTATTGCTGTAGTAACTAACGATGGATGGTGGGGAAATACTACCGGAAAAGACCAGCACTTGCATTACGCAAGATTAAGAGCTATAGAAAACAGGCGTTGGGTTGCAAGATCGGCAAACACCGGAATTTCAGCTTTTATTAATCAGCGTGGTGATATTGTCAAAAAAACCGAGTGGTGGAAGCCCGCAGTTATTAGTCAGGAAATAAATCTGAATTCTGAATTGACCTTTTACACTAAGCATGCGGATATTGTTGTTTACCCGTTTTTGCTATTGGGTGTTTTAGGTTTTGTTTATGTGATATTTAAATCGAGAAAGCGCAGAAAGGCAACAGAATAACAATACCAGTTGCGAAAGGAGTTTGATCCCAGGTTAACGGTAGAACGATATTGAACTTAAGGAAGTTAGTAAGCATGACCCCATACTTATTGATTACAAGAATTGATAATCAATGTAACCAAAAATAAGAGGAACATGATACTATAAAGATTCAAGTTATAATTTATGGATCTTTTCATTTCGTATTTTTTAAATCTTCTCGTTTTCATAATCTTAAATTTTAATTCTATTTATAAAATCCAAGAAACGAACCAATCCATAAAACACTATATATCAATAGATTTAATACGTTTTACACTAAAAAAGTGTATTTATTAGTATACACTTCGCATTTAAATTTCTATAATTAAATCAATAAGCAATCATAAAAAAGCACACATCAAAACGATGTGTGCCCAACCTGACCTTATCAATTCTATTATTTTTCTTTTACTAAAAACTCAAAACCTGCTACCCTAAAACCTCCTTTTTCGCTAGTATTAAAGAGAGATAAAAATTCACTTTGATTTATACCGCCTTTTAAGTTTATACCCAGGCTAGTCACATCGAGAAATTTTTGTTTATGATTTGTTGTTATTTTAACTTCCTGCACTTTACTATTATCATTTCCTGTATAGACAAGCATCTTGCCTGGGTTTTGGCGATTAACGATGGTACAAGATTCTCCTGCATCTAAAAAAGTAAATGCAATCTTTGTGAGCTCGAATTGTACAGACGAATCCAATCCCGTTAAATCCAGACTTAACAGATAGCCTTCGTTTTTATCAATACCAGTACTTTCACCACCCCTAACTCCCAATTGTCCGTTTGAAGACCTGTCTATCCCGGCATTAACTATCCCGGAAGGAGTAATTCTTTTAGCATCAATCCGAAACTTGAAAGACTTATTGATCAAGCTTTTAATATCTGTTTCTCC
Organism: Pseudopedobacter sp.; assembly: GCF_040392825.1. NCBI lineage: Bacteria > Pseudomonadati > Bacteroidota > Sphingobacteriia > Sphingobacteriales > Sphingobacteriaceae > Pseudopedobacter > Pseudopedobacter sp. Next base: position 15,564 of record NZ_JBEBVH010000049.1, on the reverse strand, counting down.
GTATGGAATCCAATCGGGGGTTTCAAGCGGGAATAAAACACCTGACTCATTGATTCCTATTGACGAAATATCCTGAAAAACCTGATCACCTTCTGAAGCTGTACTCGGATTTGGGGCATCCAGAATGATTGTGTTTTTCTTTAATAATGATTCTTGTTTTCCCTCTATAAAACTTACTGTAAATTTACCGGCCTTGTTGGCTGGAATTTTCGAGTCGAACCCTACCATTACAGTTCCCTTATTTGGTTGGTTGTAGTCTCCGTACTTATAATTACCAAATTCACATTTATAGTCTTTGGGATTTTCTGAAGGTCTTATCACCACTTTAAATGGGAAATCTGCACTGAATTTCAAAAGCATAGTTTTTCCTTGCTGAGAGAGTTTAATGGTATTTTTATCAACAATCTCTGCTGATGCCGGTGTCACCATATTCCACCTTAAATCCACAGGTTTAGCATTAGTCTCTATAAAATCTTCTATTTTAAGATAAGATTCTTCTACGATTACAGCCTTTCTGGTTGCCGTTTTCAACTCTTCGCTAAGATTTAGCACCGGTTTGAGATTTACTTTAGCACCTGCTTCTTTTTTATTATCAAAAGTCTCTAAAATCTCTGCCCTTCCCTGTACGTTATGTCGCTGGTTATTGATTGTTAGCGTATTATGATTCAGATTATTATATCTGAAAATATCCCATCTCTGAGAATTTTGCTCCATATTCCACAGATCTACCCCTTGAGATTCCAACGTAATATAACTTTGCAGTCCAAAATCCATCGCCCATCTTAAATTGCCAACATCGTAAACAAAGGTCCCCTGATCCATATGTCCATGGGCATCATAGGCTTTTCCGCCTTTAATTCCTAAATACTGACCTTTCCCCGTTTCCCAGCTGGCACGCACTATAGACACCGGTGTAATACCATGACCGGTAAATGTCCGCTTTTCAGGTGCCTTTATTTTGGATAATGTTAAGTTCTTACCAAAAACAAGCGTATTGGGTAAAAGCCGCTCTGCATCTGATTTGTCTACTCTTGTGTATCCTCCTTTATTAATTAAGGGAATCTCTAAATATATCAAGGATGGGTCATTCAACTTATTTGCAAACCAGAACATAGAAGAGCTGGCTTCTGCAAATACTCCACAGTCATAGTAGTTGAAATATCTGCCTGATGTTCCTGTAGAAAAAACCATATAGTAGGCCGACTCCATAAAGCCCGGAGATTTTGACAAGCCCTTATCTGACCCCAAAGCACTTTCTAAAGCAGCGAATAACATTACCTGAAATGATGTACCGTAATTCCAATAACCCGGTCCTTCCGGATAGTTACCACCTGGAGCATAAGCTTTTAGCGGTAGTAGGTTGGATTTAAGAGCCCGTTCTATGATAGCAATGGATTGTTCTTTTTCGTCTTCAAAAATAGCTAATGCACCATAGACTAATCCGGCATTACAAACCGAGTTCCAGTTGTTGTGCCTTTCCAGAAACCAAGCATATTCTTTAATATATGAGGGTGCAAAAGCCTTTTCTACAATTGCTTTACGTATATTTTTTCTGGTAGTTTCTTTTAAACCATCATACAACCAGTCGTAAGCAATAGATACAGCCATACACATTTCTCCTACATCTAAAAAGTGTGATGGATTCCAGCTTTCAAATGCACAAACCGCATTTAATTCTTTTTCTGCCCTCTCCAAATATTTAACATCACCCGTTATCCGGTAGCTATAAGACAGGTAATAAAGTCTTGTAAGTGCTTTTCTGGATACTGCCAATAATCTTTTACCTTCTTTTTTAAATACTAATGGTTGTTCGGAAAGCAATTTATCAGCTACTTGTATAATATACGCGTCTACTTTTTTAAATTCAGGATTTCTTTGGACAGCTGATTTTATATCTTGTTCTTCTCCTTTACTTAAAAGGAGCCTGGGATGTCCAGCTATTTTCGAATAATCATATGAATGTGCGGTGGCTGCGTTTTGTGCATTTACATGAAAACAACACATCAAAATACATATTACCGAAACATGCTTTATAATATCCTGTATCTTTTGTTTCTTTAATGCTTTAGCTTTCATTTATCTAAGTTTTTCTTCATAAAATTACCAACCCAATCTCGGACTAAGACTTTTGTTTATTAATGTTTCCTGTAATGGATAAGGCAAAAGTAAGTGCTTGGACTTATCAAAATTATTTCCTGGCTCTAAATAGGTCTGATGATATTGATCATTTGCTGAGAAAAGAGCATGACCTTTAATCGCCGCATTAGTCTCATCTAATTTGTCCTTTAGCAGGTTCCATCTTATCAAATCCTGTTTACGAAGTCCTTCAAAACAAAGTTCTCTTAGTCTTTCGTTTACAAGTTCGTTAAAAAAATCGTTATGCGCTAAACTTCCTGTATAAGGGTCTAAGCCTGCTCTTTCTCTTACAATATTAAGGCTACTTACTGCCGCAGGATTTGCATCGGTAGTTCCAAATCTTCCGCCAATAATCGCTTCTGCATGCATCAATAATACATCCGAGTATCTTAAAACGGGAAAATTAATACTGGTGAAATTGGGATCTACGTCAGAACCTGGTGTATTGTTAAGAATGGTATACTTGGCATTCGCTATGCTTCCCTTTGTTTTAAGTTCTTCTATGTTTTCAGGCTCCCATCTTCTGAATTTCCCTATGCCATATTCAAAATGCAACGGATTGTTGAAAATATAGCTCATGGTATAAGCCTGTGTTGAAGATGTATATTTATTACGGTATCCGGCAATATTCCATTCTCTTCTGGTGTCTTCCTGAGAATAGTTTTCATATACAGGTAACGCAACATTTATATTGGCAAAACCTCTTGGTATATTTGATGTTCCAACAAATTCTACTCCATTAATATTTCCCAATCTTCCGCTCACATTTATCCCCATACTATACAAATTTCCGAATGAAATTTCAAATAACGATTCTTTTAAATCGTATCTGTCTTGCAGGTAACTCAAGAAATGGTTTCTATAGCTTTTGTTATCTACAGCATAAGGCACAATACTATGCCAACCATCGGTTATAATAATTTCACATTGTTCTTTTGCCTTGTCAAAATACTGTTGGCGATTTTCGAAATAACAATCTGCCTCGTTGTCTGACAGGTACGGCTGGAAACCACCCATTTTTAAATAAAGGCGGGCAAGCAAACCATGTGCAGCCATTTTATTTGGCTCGCCTGGTACATAACCTGCATCTTTGGCATGGTTTAGATGTTCTGCGGCAAATAAATAATCTTTTTCTACCTGTTTGTAAACATCTAATACAGGAGACGGAGGAAAGTCATTATCTTCTTGCGAAGAGCTGGGGGTTAATCTTAAAGGAACCGGCCCAAACCAGTTTGCAAGATTGAAATACGCAAATGCTCTTATAAAACGGGCTTTAGCCAAAAGGTTATTATACTGCTCGGCAGTAAATAAATCTGCTTTTAAATTTTTCTCAAACTGATTGACCAATTGTATACAGGTATAAAATCGTAACCATGTATTTTTTATTTCATCATTAGAAGAGGTATATGCATATTTTGCCGCATTCCAATTCGGCGAGGGGTCATTGGTATAAGTCTCATCTGTTCCAGCTTCTAATGTTACATTGAATTTATATCCGTACAGGTCTTCTTTTGCCAGTTGACTATAAATACCCGATAAAGCCAAAGTTGCCTCTTCTTTAGAGGAATAAAAAGATTCGTCTTTCCAAGAAGATTTAGGATTTAACTCTAAAAATTTATTACAGCCTGTTAATGTAAAAATTACCAAAAGAGCTGCTGTGATATATATATTTTCTTTTTTCATTGTAATTATTTTAAGTGCGAACGCTTCTTTTAAAATGTAATATCTATTCCTCCAGATATGGTTACGCTTTGTGGATATGCAGAATAATCTAATCTTGGAGTTAAAGCTCCATATCTGCCAACAGACACATCCGGATCATATCCTTCATATTTCGTCCATGTATACAGATTTTGTGCAGATACAGACAATCTACATTTTTTCAATTTAAGCTTTTTCAATAATTGAGTTGGTAAATTATATCCCAGAACGGCTGTTTTTAGTTTCAGGTAAGATCCATCATCTATATGACGTGAATCCAATTTATAACCGAAAGGGGTTAACAAATTCACACCATCATATCTCATTCCACCAATATTTGTTTCCGTATTTGTTGGTGTCCAGATATCAGACAATGAAGTCAAGCCATTTCTGCCCTGTTGATAGATACTTCCAAACTCTGATTTATTTCCGTTTAGGATATCAAAATCATAAGCCCATTGTAACAGGAACTGAAAATCGAAAGATTTATATCTGAAATTATTGAACAAACCGCCAGTATGTTTAGGGTACGGATTTCCGATGATTGTCCTATCGGTCTGATCAATTACACCATCGTTATTCAAATCTTTGAACTTTACCATGCCCGGTCGCATTACTGTACGGTAAGAAGGCACTCCTTCTTTCAATTGATAAGAACCGTTATTCAATACAAAATCATCTACCTGATAGATTCCGTCAAACTCGAAACCATACATCATACCAACCGGCTGACCAACTCTTGTAATATATTGATACTCGGTTTGCATAAATTGTAAATCCCATTGCGGATCGGTTAGAATCTGCTCCTGTCCGCTGTTTAATTTAATGGTTTTGGTTTTATTAAATGCAATGTTAAAATTAGTACTCCAGCTAAAATTTTTCTTTCTTATGTTCTGGGAAGCAAAGGTAAACTCGGCACCCCTATTAGAAACCTCTCCAACATTTTGCTGTACTCTATCAAACCCGGTACTCAAGGCCATATCAGCATTCAATAATAAATCTTTAGTGTTTTTATTGTAATAGTCTACTGTAACGTTAAATCTTTTAGACAGTTCCAAATCTAAACCAATGTTTGTCTGTGCAGTAGTTTCCCAACGTAAATCAGGCACTGCCATATTGCTTTGGTAAGCACCGGGCGAGAAACTTTGACCTTCTCCCAAAATATATCCGCTTGACGAATTAACAGAAAACAGATTATATGCATCAAAATCTCCAATACGATTATTTCCTGTTACGCCCCAACCTGCTCTCAATTTTAAATCAGAAACTGCATCAATTGATTTGACAAAGTCCTCCTCAGAAATTCTCCATGCAAATGAAAAGGATGGAAAATAACCCCACCTATTTTCTTTTCTGAACTTAGAAGAACCGTCTGCCCTGAAATTGACAGTCGCCAGATAGCGATCGTTATAGGTATAATTTAACCTGCCAAAAAACGATAATAATGAGTTCTGAGAATGTGCGGTCTGAGCTATGGTTGCTGTTGTAGCAATGCCCAGATTATATATACCAAACTGATCTGTTGGCAAATTGGTATTCCTCAATTCAGAAAATTCATATATTCTTGATTGCGCTTCAAATCCAACAAGAGCAGTATAGTTATGTTTATCTTTTTGATCTTTATATCTTAAAGTATTTGATGTTGAAAAAGTGTTATACCTTCTATCTGTTATGGTACCATTTATTCCTCTGTTCGTTCTGGTCGCTTCCTGAGTTTCTGCTTTATGGAAAATAGTATTTTCTATAATGGATGTTCTATAGTTTCCGCTTACATTAAGATCAAACTTTTTCAGGAATTTATAGTTAAAGCCCAATGTTCCAGAAAGTACATCATCAACACGCTTACGCTCGGTATTCCTCAAAGTCTTTACCGGATCGTAAAGATAAGGGTCCTGATCTACTAGTGCGCTCTCATCATCGGCACTCCAGTTTACCGGATGTACCGGTCTAAATGAAACAGCATCTCTTATAACGCTATTACGTGTATTTCCGGAAACTTCCATCCCATTATAATTGATATAACTATATTCTACCTGACCATTCAATTCAAAATTATCTATTACTTTATGGGTGAATTTTAGCCGGTTATTGATTTTCTTAAAGTCTGTTGTAATTAGTGTGCCTTCCTGTTTAAGGTAGTTTCCACTATAGAATAATGTAGTCTTTTTATTTCCGGCTCTCAAAGAAGCGGTGTGATTACTGGTATATCCAGTCTGAAAAATTTCGTCTTGCCAATTGATTCCTTTTTCATTTTTATACAATTCCGGATCAATCCATCTGCTATTAAACATCATCACATTTTGTGAAGGGGAATAGCTATCATTTGCATATGCCAGAGCCTGTTGATATTTTACATATTCATACGGGTTCATTACATCCAGTTTGTTTGGTATTGTTTGAAACCATGACGAAGAACCTATATTGATATCCGTTTTGCCATCATTACGACCTCCTATAGTAGTAATTACAACTACTCCGTTTGCTCCACGCGAACCATAGATAGCGGTTGCAGAGGCATCCTTTAAAATATCGAAACTTTTAATGTCGCGGGTATTAATACTGGATGGATCAAAATCTTCCAGAGGCACTCCGTCAACAACATATAAAGGAGAATTGTCGCCAGTAATAGAGTTACCTCCCCTGATAACAATGTTAAGCGGGCTTCCGGGCGTCCCATCGCTGGAAGTTACCTGCACACCTGCAACTCTACCTGCCAAAGCCTGGTCAAAATTAGCTGTTGGGGTGGCTGCCAATTCCTTTGGATCTATTACAGACACAGCGCCGGTAAGATCTTCTTTCCTTACTACATCGTATCCAATAACTACAACTTCTCCCAGTTTAACATCATCCATTTTAAGGGTGACATTAATTGTTTGCTGCTCTACTACTAGCTTTTCCAATGTCTGGAATCCTAGATAAGAGAATACCAAAATATCAGATGGTTTTACATTATTAACTATATAATTTCCGTCGGCATTGGTTGTCGTTCCTCTGGTAGTACCTTTCACTGTAATATTTACTCCAGCAAGAGGTATTCCCCCAGCATCTTTAACATTGCCTTTAACGCTCTGTTGTGCAAGAGCCGGCAATGTGGAAATAAAGAATAAGAACGCTAATAATTTGATTAATTTCATATTTCTAAAAATTATCCTCACTAAAACTGTGGGCTTCCAGGTTTAAATTTTCTGATTTTACTGATTTCTTCGGGACAATGAGTGGAATTAATTTCCTTATCCGCTGGCTTACTCTTCATCTATTGATAAATGAAGAGTAAGTTTAATTATCAATTTTTTGGTTCTTCTGCTTTATAATAAAAGTCTGAAATGAAATAAGAACCTCCTCTGCCAGGCGCTGTTGCATTATTCAGCAGGTCTCCTTGGAAATAAGAAGCCACTTTAAATGCCACTGTAAAGTTTTTAGATAGTTGGGAAGTACTAATATCATAAGCACATTTTACCCATTTGCCATAAAAAGTTGTAGCTGGTTTCTTCCTACCATCAGGATCTGTGCCTTTCTGATCGCCAGGATAAGGCGTTCCTATAAACTCTGCACCCCATGGAGCACCTATAGAGTTACTTCCACTAACACCTTCGGAACGCTGACATCGCATACTCGCATTTACTTTTGTCCATGTCCCGTTTAACCAGTTCCCATTTGCGTCCTGTATATCGCCACCTGTATAATCTGTTGATATATAAACTTCCAAATCTGTCGGCGTACGTCCATCTGACATGTAAGTTTGATAAGCCGGCATATAATAGTAATTAAAAGACAACTTGTATCCGTATTGGTATGGAGTGAGATCCTGAGTACTGGTTACCATCCATGTGCTTACAGGTTTAGTAACTGCCGACGATGAGAAGGTACAGGTCTCTATAATAGTTTGTCCCGTATTAATAACGGGCCTTTCTGCAGGCGCAACTAAATAAGAAGCAACTGAATTGGTTCTATTTCCCCAGATTCTTGTTGACACACCAGCAATATCTGTTTGTACTGTATAGCCTGTACCTCCACTCGGAAATGCAGCATTTACATTTAGCGTAGGGTAGAAAGTATAGATTGTTTCTACAGGCATCTCTTCTGGCTGGTCTGTGATAATGGTAGTCAGTTTATTTTCAAAAGACACTACCTCGCCACTGATATTACTTACCACTTTTATAGTAGGATTCAACGTTTCCCGTTCCGTATACACATAATTAGGGGCAAGTGAAATAACTCCGGTTTGTCTATCTATAGTTAATTTATTCGTGTAGTTAGCCAGCTCAAAATAGACCTCCGGATTGGCATTTGGCATAATAGGCGCACTTGTTTTGTCGTTAGGATCTCCGTATACCAGATTCTGATTTTTTGGAGAATAGATTAAATTGGTTGGTAAAAGTGGTGCAATATTAAGATGGAAAGCCTTGTCGAAAACTGTTGAATATTCTTTTCCTTCATGCGCTGTAGTAACTTTAATGTTAAAATAATAATCGCCAACAGCAAAGTTATGTCCCGCAGCTATATATATTATCCCATTACTGGCAGTATTCACTGCACTGACAGATTCTAAAGGATTTCCGTTTTCGTCTACCAGACCTAAATCAGGATTTACCGGTATCTCTACCGATGAACTTGTGCCAATAGTTACGTATTGCAGGTAAGACTCGTCCAGCAAAGTACCATCTGCTTTAGTTATACTAACTAATTCAAATTTTGGAGTAAGGCCTCCGGTTTGAACTGTAGGAGCAGCAGTAGTAACTCCCTTACCTTCTCTGGCACCTGCAATACCTGTATATTTTAAATCCGAGGGATTCCTTGGATTATTTAAATCTGATTTGAGAGATTCCTTACAGGAAGCTGCTGCAAAACAATAAAGCAGCAATAAAAGTAACTTTCTATGTTTCATATTCAATCGTTTAAAAGGCAAAAGCTTTTGGTTATAGCTTTTATGGTTTTATAATTGTCTTGGCAGCTTTACCGGCTGTTGCAAAACAAATATCAAAAAACGGACAATGTTGAATGGGGGGAAAAATGTCTTAATTAAGGGGGCATTTTGAATATATACCAAATTCATTTATTCGAGTTTTGCCTCTAATATAGACTGCTTTTTTGCATAGAAGCAAATATTACAGCAGACATTCTACACCTTTCATTTAGATAATTTACCCCCGTTGCATACAACCTAATTATTCTACATTGGCAACTTAAACCAATTGTAAATTTTAAACGATGAGAACTAATATTCCTGAATTTTCAGCATCATGTATATTAGCGATTTGCTTATTCTTTTCAACAGGTCTTAAAGCGCAACAAAACAATATCTCTACTAAAAAGAAGAATATTCTGTTTATTGCTATTGATGATTTACGACCAGAGTTAAATTGCTATGGAGCTTCATATATGAAAACTCCTAATATTGACAGGTTAGCAAAACAAGGATTACTTTTTAAGAATGCTTATTGTCAACAGGCTGTTTGTGCCCCTTCAAGGAACAGCATCATGACTGGACTGCGCCCCGATGCCATGAAGATTTATGATCTGGGGACCTTTTTCAGAAAAACCGTTCCTGATGTTGTAACACTACCTCAACAGTTTAAGAACAATGGTTACATTTCTGAAACAGTGGGTAAAATATACCATACCGGACATGGCAATCAGGACGACGATTTATCATGGTCTGTCCCATCATGGAATATCACAGAAAGCATAAATAACTTAAAAAGGGTTAAACGTGGAGATACAATACGGTTGGAATCCAGTCTACCAAAAATAAATGATAAGCTACTGCCTTACTATAAATCTAATGCTCCTGAAGAGCAAATGGTCGATGCTGTTATCGCAGATATGGCTACAAAGCGGATTCAGGCATTAAAAAAACAGGACAAGCCTTTCTTTTTAGCAGTTGGGTTTAAACTTCCACATTTACCATTTGTAGCTCCAGCTAAATACTGGGACTTATATAACCCTGATGATATCATAGTCCCCAAGAAAACTGAACCTGAAGGAACTTCGAAGTATGCTTTCGTCAGATGGTCTGGTGAGTTACAAAAATATCATGGAATCGAACAATATAAAAGCGAAGGTTATTTACCGAACGAGCTTTCCCGTAATCTTATTCATGGGTATTATGCTTCTGTAAGCATGGTGGATGCGCAAATTGGCAAATTGCTAAATGCGCTGGAAAAATCAGGCCTAAAAGAAAATACCATAATTGTACTTTGGGGAGATCACGGATGGAAACTAGGTGAATATGGAATGTGGTCTAAACACTCTAATTCAGAATTGGACACCCGTTCTCCATTAATTATTAGTGCGCCGGATTTTCCAAAGGGCAAAACTTCTGAATCTCTGGCAGAACTTGTAGATGTTTACCCTACTTTATGCGATCTATCAGGTATTCAAAAACCAGGTCATCTGCAGGGAAAAAGTCTTGTTCCCATTCTTGAAAACCCAAAAGCTATTGTGAAACATGTTGCAATGAGCCAATATCCAAGAGGGAAATTTATAGATACCAATAAAACGAAACAGGAGGTCATGGGGTACTCCATTACTGACGGACGCTACAGATTTACCCGCTGGCAGTCTTATGAAAATCCTAAGCTTATTATAGATAAAGAGCTATATGATCATAAAGACAGCAGAATAGACACTAAAAACCTCGCGAATTCTGAGAAGTACAGCAAAGAACTGATGAGAATGGAAAACTTATTAAATGAAATGTTGGATAAGAATTAAACAATGCACACCAATTAACCTATATAAATGAAAACAATTATTCACCATTTCGAAAAAACACGATTATTATTAATAAGTTGTGTCTTATTAGTATTATCGACATCTGGCTATGCGCAAAACGTTATAACCTTAACACCATTGCCAGGAGGAACAGAGGGAGACGATAGATACACAGATTCTTCTACCTTACAAATCAATTCTGCAGGAGTTGTTTCTTACTATAACAGCAACAGTTATGATGATTGGAGTGTATCTGCTTCTACTGTTACTCCCACAGGTGCATTAGGAAAAACTTTCGCTATAACTTTTGGCGGAATGTCTAGTGTAAGAACTACAGCCGGCAACGATTTTGGGAAGATGATTTCAGCCGGCGGTATAGACAGAGCAGCGGCAGGACCACTGGGAATACGAGGTGGAATAAGCAACGGCATTGACCCTAATGAAGGTTTCTACTTCGGATTAGACCTTAGCAATATTAATCCAACCGCAGCTATTCAGATCACTAAAATAGCAGTAACAGATTTAAATGCAACCAACGAAACCGGTATTATTGTTAGCAGGTTAAACCCTTTACGAAAAATCATTTTTGGAAATGCCGGTTCGCCAGGTATTACCCATCAACTTACCAGTGGTGCAGGAACTATAGACGTTTCATCTTTCAATCTTTATGTCACCGGAGGTCAGGTAAACAATTCTTTAGTATCAATATTTAACAATTCAGCTGTTGCAAGCGGCTTTAGAATTACAGCAGTTGAACTAAAAGTATTAACCAATATCTTTAACACTGCTTCTGTCACTAATATTGCTCATCCAAGGTTATTATTAAAGCAAGGACAGGAAGCAAATATCAATACACTGATAACGCAATCTTCAGAATTCAGCGCCATACATTCTTATATTATATCACAAGCTACATCATTTTTAAGCGAACCTTCTTTAACTTATAATCCGGTAAACGGCAGAATGTTAGAAACTGCCAGATCTGCTATTAAACAAATTTTCTTCTTGTCTTATGCCTATAGAATGACCGGAAATACGCCATACGCTACAAAAGCCGAACAGGTTATGAATACAGTTTGTAATTTCCCTGATTGGGTAACTTACTCATTGGACGTAGCTGAAATGTGTTTCGCTGTTTCTATTGGCTATGATTGGCTGTATGACAATTTATCGGCAACTACCCGGCAAAAAGCAAGAGAAAAGATATTAAACTATGCTTTTTTGACTCAAAAGACAAAACCTTTTTGGGATTATACTTCCAACTGGAACCAGGTTTGTATTGGCGGACTTGCATTTGGTGCTTGGGCAATTTTAGGAGACGGGACCACACAAATGGATACCGAAGCTAAGTATATATTAAACAATATTTTGGTAAAAAACCCTAACTCCATGGATGCTTATGCCAATGGGAACTATCAGGAAGGTGCAATGTACTGGTCTTACGGAACCACTTATGAAGTCCTCCTTTTATCTGCATTGGAAGGCATATTCGGGCAAAATCACGAAGGTTTCAAACGACTAACTTTTACTCCCGGATTCTTAGAATCTGCAAGGTATATGCAATACATCACAGGACCGTCATCTCTTTATTTCAATTATAGTGATTGCACCGAAAAACGGACTCCCCTGCCTGCCACTTTATGGATGGCAAAAAAATTAAATGATCCTTCTATTCTTACAATGGAAAAGGAACTGATGCAAAACGGCAGATATACCAGCGACTACTCCGAAGATGCCAGGTTTTTACCTATTGCCATGATTTATGGTAAAGATGTAAATATGAATAACCTTACTCCTCCCACACAAAAAGTGTGGAACGGCTACGGTACACAACCTGTTGCTTTGGTACGTACAAGCTGGCAAGGTTCTACGGGGAAATATATCGGAGTAAAAGGCGGTACACCAACCTATAGTCATGCCCATATGGATGGAGGGTCATTTGTTTACGATTCTCAAGGGGTAAGATGGGCTGTAGACTTTGGTAAAGAAGATTATGATGCTATTAATGCCAATATAACACCTTCTGGTGCTCAAAATGATTTTTCCCAGTCATCAAACAGATGGAATATATTTCGGATTAGCAATATCAGCCACAATACTTTATCTATTAAAAAAACTACAGAAACTGCGTGGCAAAAGCACAAAGTGAACGGCAATGCTTCTATTACTGAGATCTACGATACTTCAGCAAAAAGAGGCGCCAAGATTGATTTAAAAAGCCTGATTGGGCTAAACAATGAGGTAGATGCCATAAACAGAAGTATTTACCTGGTTAACGATTCTCTTTTAGAAATCAAAGACTATGTCGATAATGGCAATCAGGCCATAAACTTATATTGGAACATGGCAACCACTGCGCTGGTAGAAAGTGTAAGTTCTTCTAAATTAAAGCTAACTCAGGGTGGAAAAACAGCGTTTTTAGAAGTCATTTCATCCAATTCTGCCGTTTCCTTTGTTTTAGCCAGTAACAGATCTACAGATCCCGTAAGCTATTTTCCGTCAGCAACTTACGAAAGGAAAAATGATGGGAGCGTAATGGTTGGATTTACAGCAACTATTCCGGCTAATGAAATAGTCACATTTACGGTAAAACTTACTGATGGCCCAGAAGTTACTCCTGGCTCTACAGAACCTGTCAATTATATTCTTTTGGAGCTGCCTAACCCAAACACTGGATTAGAAGGAAACACGTTTTACTACGATGCTTCCGAATTCCATGTCGACCATTCCGGTGATGTTAGCATAGGTGGCATTTCCACAGAATACGCATGGAATGTTTATGGAAATACAAACGTCGCTAACGCCCTGAATAATAAGTTTTTCTTTAGATGGTACGGAATGGCAACGACCAATACATCCAGCGGGACTAATTATGGTGCCATGTTAATGCCTGCAGGAATAGACAGAAGTGCTAATGGTGAATTAGGCATACGGGGTGGTGATAGCAATGGAATAGATTCTAACGAAGGTTTTAGATTTGGATTTGATGCTTCTTACCTGCCTGCGTCTGTTACCTTGCAATTAGCTAAAGTTGGCGTAAACTTCGTAACTGGATCCAGGTCGGGCATAATTGTTAACCGAAAAGACACTGCAAAAAAGATTTCGTTTGGTGGAACATCTTCTGCTGCTGATATTATCCTCTCATCGGGTACTGGCTTAGTGAATGTTGAAGATTTAGATATTAGAATAACTGGCGGGGTAACGGATTATGACATGGCGTCAGTTTTCAATATCGGCGGAACAGGAAGTTTTAGGATAAACAAATTAGTCTTTAAAATAACTTCTGAAGGCGAAGGTGCCTTAATGGATATTTCGAAAAAACCGCTATTAGAGGGAAAATCTCAAGAAGTAATAATCTATCCAAATCCGGTAACAACAGATCTATTTATTGCGAATCTAAATGACGGTCACAACACCCTGAAGATTTTCAATTCTTTAGGAGTATGCGTATTGGACAAAGTGATTACAAATTCTTCGAAGATTGACTTACAAACATTAGCGCCTGGACTGTATATCGCGCATATCACGACTAAAGACAATACATTAATCACCAAAAAAATAATCAAACAATAAATCGATTCTTTATAGAATCCAGTTGTGCATCAATTAAAAAAGTAAATATCAAAACAAATACAATGAACATTATCAAGTCAAGTTTATTATTAGTGCCGTTCGCTCTTTTTAGCTGCAAATCCCAGACAGATACTGCTCTAACATTAGAGAAAAGTGAAAAACAGCTTACAGAATTACGTGTACTTTCCATGAGAGAACAGAAAAACCCAAGAAGTATCCATACAGATGGAAGTGTACGTTGGGTCGAATCGCCCTACGATTGGACAGAAGGTTTCTTCCCCGGCACTTGCTGGATGCAGTACGAGAGGACAAAAGATGAAAAGTGGAAAGAAGCAGCCATTGCCATTCAGGATTTGTACAAACAGCATAAAGATTTAACCAACGACCACGATCTTGGCTTTATCTTCAACAACTCTTTTGGTAAAGCTTACAGAATAACTGGCGAAGACCAATACAAACAAGTTTTGATTGATGCTTCCAGGTCATTAATCACACGTTTCAACAAAAATGTAGGCTGTATTCAAAGTTGGGATGTGGTTGGGAATTGGCAAGCAGAAAGAGGTTGGAAATTCCCTGTCATCATAGATAATCTGATGAATCTCGAAATGCTATTTGAAGTAGCTGAACTTACCAATGATAATATCTATAAAGAAATTGCTATTCAGCATGCCAACACAACCATGAAAAATCATTTCAGACCAGATGGAAGCTCTTATCATGTTGTAGATTATGATCCGCAAACAGGGGAAATTGCCCATCGTGTAACAGCGCAGGGTTTTGCAGATGAAAGTGCATGGGCTCGTGGACAATCCTGGGCTTTATATGGATATACCATGTGCTATAGATATACCAAAGACAAGAAATATCTGGATTTTGCTGAGAAAATTGCCAATTTCATTTTAAATCATCCGAACTATCCTAAAGACGGTGTCCCATATTGGGATTTTAACGCTCCAAAAATTCCTAACGAGCCTAGAGATGCTTCCTCTGCAGCTATTTTAGCCTCTGCATTAATAGAATTAAGCGATTATACAGGAGGCCGATATTTGCAAAATGCGCAGCATATTTTAAATTCTCTGGCTACAGATAATTATACTGCAAAACAGGGTGAGAATGGTAACTTCATACTAATGCATAGTGTTGGCAGTATTCCTCATGGAAACGAAATAGACGTTCCTTTAAATTATGCTGATTACTATTATATTGAAGCTCTGATGCGTCTGAAAGCTAAAAACTTATAAAAAAGTAGTCTCAAATATCAAATTGTCATATTTAGCAGAGTCGAAGTATCTTATCAATAGCAGATAGAAAAGGCTTCGACTTTGTTCAACTTTACAAAGCACACCCATAAAATAGCTCTTTCACAATCCCTCTTATGAAAAATTCAAGAAATATTTTCGTTTTTACCTTATTGAAATTTATCCTGACAGGACCAATCGC
>NZ_JBEBVH010000048.1:0-19215 GCF_040392825.1 Pseudopedobacter sp. | reverse complement strand
GCTCCTAGTATTAATGCACTAACGAAACCATAAAAATATATTTTACGAAGGCTAATTTGTATTTGATTTTTCACGTCCTATTTCTCCTAAATGAGTGTATTTAAATCCTTTATTATATTTCAATCCGTATCCAAATAATCTGTCCATGGCACTATGTCCTAAAAGAATAATTCCCGCCATAGATATTTTTGGATCTATTGCCGCATAACCAAATGCTATTAAAAATAAAGCAACTCCCTGATGATGAAAAAAATTATAAAACAATGCACCAGTTTTATTTCCTAACAGATAACCCAACATGCTTAAATCGGGCAATAAAATCAATGCGAAGAACAACCACCATTCGTAGCCTATATAGAGAGTCAGCAGAAATGCCATGATAAAAATAGCCAGTTGCTCTAATTTCAGAAGAGTTTTCATGCTATATTAATGTTTAGTCAGTTCCCCTCTGATAGAAGTTGATAATCTCCTTAACAACCTGTCTTTGGGATATTTTCGTCCTAAAAGATACATTAATTTAGTTACAGCAGCCTCAAAAGTCATATCGTATCCATTAACCACTCCCATTCTAAGCAGTTCGCTACTGGTTTCGTATCTTCCCAACTCTACAGATCCTACTTTACATTGAGAAATGTCCAGAATAATTTTGCCCCTTTGAATAGCTGATTCTAATTTATCTAAAAACCATTTTGCTGTTGTCGTATTTCCGGTCCCGAAACTTTCCATAATAATAGCTTCGGCATCTGAGTTAAGGACAACATCTACAATTTCCGGACTAATTCCCGGATACAATTTCAATACACCTATATTATTATTGACATTGGAATGAACTTTAAGAATACAGTTTTCGCATTTCCCAATAGCAACATCATTATATTTAATATGTACACCTGCCTCTACCAACACCGGGTAATTAGGAGATCTGAAAGCTTCGAACTTGGCTGAATTATATTTAAAGGTCCTGTTACCTCTGAATAATTTATTTTCGAAATAAATACAAACTTCGGGAACTCTGGCTCTTCCATCTAATTTTGCAGAAGCAATTTCCAATGCCGTAATAAAATTTTCTTTAGCATCTGTACGAACCTCTGATATAGGCAATTGCGAACCGGTAAAGATTACAGGTTTGGTTAAACCTTCCAGCATAAAACTTAATGCAGAAGCAGTAAACGCCATGGTATCTGAACCATGTAAGATTAAAAAACCATCATGATCTTCATAATTATCCTCTATCAACTTAGCTAAGTAAGCCCAAATCTCAGGAGTCATATTTGAGGAATCTATGATAGGATCAAAAGAATGAATGGTTAGTTTACAATTCATTCTTTTCAATTCAGGCACATTCTCTTCAATCTGCTCGAAGGTAAACGGCTTTAAAGCACCCGTTTCTGGATCGGTTATCATACCAATCGTTCCACCTGTATAAATTACAAATATCTTTGTCATACTATACTTTAAAGCTTGGTCTGTTAAAAAAATATATCTTCAATAATACTTAATATAATGCAAAAAGCTGTTATATACCAAATATTTTGACAGAGTTAGCCGTTGTTATTTCGGCTACCTGTTCTATTGTAGTTTCATAAATTTCGGCTACTTTATCTGCCACATAAATTAAATAGGAGCTTTCGTTTTTCTTGCCTCTGTAAGGAACCGGAGCTAAATACGGAGCATCTGTTTCCAACACTAAATTATCCAGACTAATTTCTTTAAGAACCACATCCAGTCCTGCCTTTTTATAGGTTACTACCCCTCCAATCCCCAAATAGAAATTTAAATCTATAGCTCTTCTAGCCTGTTCGCTATTCCCCGTGAAACAGTGGAAAATCCCTCTTAACTTATCGTCTTTTTCTTCTTCCAGCACTTCAAAAACTTCATCAAAAGCTTCTCTGCAATGTATTACAATAGGTAACCCTAAAGATTTAGCCCAGTTAATCTGCTGTTTAAAAGCAATACGCTGGATTTCTAAAGTAGACTTGTCCCAATACAAATCAATTCCAATTTCTCCAATAGCATAGATTCTTCTATTATTTATAGCTGAGTGTATATTAGCCAGTTCTTCCTGATAATTTGCTTTCACATCACACGGATGCAAACCCAACATAGGAAAACACATCTCCGGATAGGATGCACAAATATCATCTATTAATGTAATTGAATCTGTATTGACATTCGGCAAGAACAATCTGGTAATATGGTTATCTATACATCTCTGGATGACAGATTTCCTGTTTTCCGGATCTTCTTCATAATATATATGAGTATGAGTATCTGTTAATACCATTTTATTTCAGAACTTGATATATGTATCAAAGGTATCCATTCGGTAAGACAATTTGATATGTAAGGGACGAAGAAACTAAAAACAAAAAGTTAAAAGTAACGACCCATCAAGCGTTGATACTAACTACTTGATACCAGATACTTCCAATAATTAATGAACTATATAAAACAAAAAAACCTTTCTGATGGAAAGGTTTTTTTGTTTTTATTTTTTTAGTGATTATGTCCGGCATGCGGATCTGCAGGCGCTGGTGCAGCTGGTACCTGAGCAGCGGCTCCTTTACCAGGAATCACATCTACCAATTCTATTTCAAATACTAGCGGTGTGTAAGGACCTATCATTCCGCCTTGCATTCCGTGTTCTCCGTAAGCCAAATTAGAAGGTATAATAAAGATAGATTTACCACCTTTTTTCATTGTCAATACGCCTTCGTCAAAACCTGGAATTACATTTCCCTGGCCAATAGCTAAATCCAATGTGCTATAAGGCTCTCTTCCCGGATTGTAAATTCCACTCTTTTTAGCTGTCTCGGCAATGCTAGTATCAAATACTTTACCAGAAGTCAATTTTCCTGTATAATGTACTTTAACTGTATCGCCAACTTTCGGCTGAACTCCGGTTCCTTCTTTTTCTGTCACAATCTGTAATCCAGAAGGAAGTTTTTTAGCCTCTAATTTATTTGAAGATATATATTTCTCAATTTTAGGCGCTTCTGCTTTTTGCATTTTCTCACCTTCTGTTTTAAAGAAATCTTGAATCTTTTGTTCAAAAGCCTGCTCGTTAGTAGTGTCTTTCTTAATAATATCTTCTACTTTTAAAGTATAGATAATGTATTTTCCTTTAATACCTTGTGGTCTTGGCTGACCTTTTTTCTCTGCTGAATCGATATCAATTTTAATTGTTGCGCTATCGCCTTTTGATAATTTCATGATAGCGTAGAAAAGATCGCCATCGTACATTGGTTTTGGAACAAATGTTTGCGAAGCTCTTCCCATTTCGTAAGAGTTATACAAAACAGAGTCTGCATCTGTTTTTGCTATAATATTCAGGCTAATGAAGTCTCCTTCTTTAATAGAGTCTCCCGCAGCATGCGTATGTATCTTGTATTCTAAACCTGCAGGTCCTTTTTCGAAACCACCTTGACAAGCTGCAAATCCTAATGCAGCCATACTCATAATTAATATTCCCTTTTTCATTAAAATTTTGATGTTCTTATTTCTTATTCTAAATAAAGGTAATCTTTTAATCCTTTATAGTATTTAACTTTTTTTAACTTCCTAAAAATTTATTGCAATAATAGGGTTTTATATTCAGGCAATATACTTTTAAATTTTTCTACCACCTTTTCTAAAGGCAGGTCAGACTGACCTCCGGCTGCATTTCTATGTCCGCCACCTTCAAAATATCTCTTACAGATTTCATTTGCAGGAAAATCTCCCGTAGACCTAAGAGAAAGTTTCACCCGATCTTCTCTTTCTACGATGAATGCCGCCAAACGAATACCGTTTATAGACAATGCATAATTTACAATTCCTTCAGTTTCCCCTGTCTGGATATCAAATCTTTTAATCTCCTCTCTGGAAATATAAATAATTGCTGTATTGTATTCTCTAAAAACTTCCAATCTGCTGCTCAGGCAATAGCCCAAAAACTTTAATCTGGCTTCTGTAGAATTATCATAAACCAATTGATGAATTCTCCAGTTCTCAGCACCCGCGTCAATTAAATCTGCTACAATTCTGTGCAGCCCAGACGTAACTGTCGGAAACCTGAAAGAGCCAGAATCTGTCATGATACCTGTATACAAACATGTTGCTACATCTTTATTGATGAGCTCACCATCCTTAAGCTCGTTTACAATGAAGTCATAAACTAATTGTGCAGTTGCGCAGGCATTTATACTCCAATGTCTGAAATCATCAAAACCTTCAGGTTCTAAATGATGATCTATCATAATTTTTTTAGCAGAAGACCTTCTTACTTCTTCACCTAATTCGTTAATTCTGGAAAGTGTATTAAAGTCCAGACAAAATATCAGATCTGCTTCTGCTATTAGCTTTTTACTCTCTGTTTCTTTTTCGGTATATATGATTACTTCCGGATTATTAGGCAGCCAATGCAAAAAATAAGGATAATCTGAAGGTGTTATCACTTTTACGTGATGCCCCTTTTGAACGAAATAATTGTATAAGCCCAAAGAAGACCCCATAGCGTCACCATCCGGACGATGATGGGTTGTGATTACTATATTCCTTTGCTCTGTTAATAAAGACTTAAGCGTTTCTAAATCAATCATCAATCGTAAAATTCCTGCGAAGTTACACAATAGATTGGAATATTAGGTGCAATACTTCACGATGTAATTTTAAAAACTTATTTTTGCACTACAAATATAATTATGGCTACTAATAGAACATTTACAATGATTAAACCTGATGCTGTTTCTAACGGGCACATTGGGGCTATTTTAAACGATATTATTGCTGCAGGTTTTAAAATTGTTGCAATGAAATACACCAGATTGACAGCCGAAACTGCAGGCCAGTTTTATGCTGTTCATGCCGAACGTCCTTTTTATGGCGAATTGGTACAATTTATGTCTTCTGGTCCTATCGTAGCCGCTATCTTAGAGAAAGACAATGCGGTTGAAGATTTCAGAAAATTAATAGGTGCTACAGATCCAAGCAAAGCAGAACCTGGAACAATCCGTAATAAATATGCAAAATCCATTGATGCTAATGCAGTTCACGGATCTGATTCCGACGAAAATGCAGAAATAGAAGGTCGTTTCTTCTTCAACGCTTTCGAAAGACATTAATTTAATAAAGATTTTAAGTTTAGTTTTGATGAAACAGCCTTGCCTTATGGTAAGGCTGTTTTTGTTTGAATGAAAGAGACTTTTATCTTTTTCATTAAAAAAAACTTGTTCCTATCTCAAGTGTCAATTCCAGTTCTATCTCATAATTAAAATATCACATCTGAGTAATTATGAAAAAAGTAATTTTTTAGCTGTAACATTGGACAGCGGTACTAGGAAATGGCAAACCATTATTAAAGATTTAAAAGAACGTATAGAATTAAGATTAATTAAAACCAATATTTTTAAATCGGGCGTTGTTCAGCTTATTTACGAACCTAAAAATAAAGTAGAGCATCATTAGTTCGATACCTAATTAGTTATGGCATGGAATTTTAGGTAATGTTGACTATAGTCACTTTATATCTTCTACGTAATAATACAACTATAGATGCAAGCATTAGGAAAACATATCATTTATACGATTGGTCACTCTACACATAGTTTGGATGATTTCCTGAACATATTACAGCATTTTAATATCAAAAATCTGGTAGACGTACGAAGATTCCCGGGATCCCTTAAATTCCCTCAGTTTAATAAAGACAACTTAATAACCATACTGCAAAAAAACGGTATAAATTATACTCATTTAAAGGATTTAGGCGGAAGAAGGAAAGTGGAGAAAGATTCAAAGAACAACCGTTGGCGCAATGATTCATTTCGTGGCTATGCAGATTACATGGAAACGGAAGATTTTAAACAAGCCATAACCGAACTGGAGATTATTGCTTTAAACCAAACAACAGCCTATATGTGTTCCGAAGCCGTTTGGTGGAGATGCCATCGGTCTATGATAGCTGATTATTTAAAAGCAAAAGGCTGGACAGTATTGCATATTATGGCACTCGGAAAAATAGAAGAACATCCTTACACCTCACCTGCAAGAGTAGCCAACAATCGTGTTTTCTATTATGATGAGAATGTGTTTAATCAATAAAAATCTGTTATGGCGACAAAATTTAAAATAGGCGATAAAGTAAGCTGGAACTCCGAAGCCGGACGCGTTTCAGGCACTATCATAAAAGTGCATACCAAAGATTTCGATTATAAAGGTTATACCCATCACGCCACTGAAGACGATCCGCAATTCGAAATTAAAAGCAGCACATCTGATCATATTGCCGCTCATAAAGGCTCCGCACTTACCAAAATTTAATACAGAATACATCTAAGATGTATTCTGTATTAAATTTTATAAAAATTTGCGTAGCTAAATAACTACACTTATATTTGAAGTCAAATAGCTACACAAATGAATTTGAGAAGAGATGTATTTCAGGCAATAGCAGACCCAACTAGAAGAGCTATATTAGTGTTAGTAGCTTCACAGTCTATGACCGCTGGAGCTATTGCTGCTAATTTTGATACTGCAAGACCAACTGTATCGAAACATTTGCAAATTCTCACCCAGTGTGAATTGCTTAAACCAGAACAAAACGGTAGAGAAATCTTCTATCATTTAAATCCCCTAAAAATTAAAGAAATAGCAGATTTTATTGAGCCATTCCGTTTAATGTGGGACGATAGGTTTAATAAATTAGAAGCCATTATGAAAAATTATAAACCAGAGAAATAGCACTTACTATGGAACAAAAAACGAAAATCAATGCTGAGGAAGGCAAACAGGAATTAACAATAACCAGAGAATTTGACTTGCCTTTAGAATTACTGTTTAAAGCCTATGCAGAACCAGAAATTGTAGAACAATGGATGGGAACAAAAGTATTGAAATTAGAAAACAAAGAACATGGAAGCTGGCAGTTTGAAACTTCTCATGCAGGGCAGGTTGTATTTAGTGCAAATGGTGTTATTCTTGAATTTATTCCAAATGAAAAAATAACACGAACTTTCAAAATGGAAAATACGTCTTTTCCTGTCCAATTAGAGTTTTTCGAGTTCGAACAACTCACCGAAAAGACCAGCAAACTCACCATGCAAATAATATTTAAATCTATAGCATTCCGGGATCAGTTACTACAAATGCCTTTTGCTCAGGGGTTGAATATGGCACATAACCGTTTACAAGAAATTCAAAACAATAAAAAATAAAGTGATGAACAAGCGTAATAAAATAATTTATTGGATTGCCACAATTTGGCTTTCATTGGGAATGGTTTCCACCGGTATCGTTCAGATAATTGGCATGAAAGAAGAACTGGAAAAAACTTCTTTAAAGTTAGGTTATCCGGCCTATTTTCTGGTTATCTTAGGCATTTGGAAAATATTAGGTGTGATAGCAGTATTGTTGCCTAAATTTCCACTAGTAAAAGAGTGGGCATATGCCGGTTTTTTCTTCGTAGCTTCTGGAGCTATTATTTCACATCTTATTATAGGCGATGAAGCTAAAGAATTATTTGGCCCTACTCTATTAATTCTCTTAACTATTGTATCCTGGTATTTCAGACCTGCAGACAGAAAAGTTATTTTTAGCTAATCTAAAACAATGAACATAACAAATAACGGTTTTGAAAACAGAGAACTACGTAATGTCAAGCTGCTAAATAGCCCTATAGACCTAGTTTGGGAGGTGTGGACAAATCCCGAGCATATTGTAAATTGGTGGGGACCAAAAGGCTTCACCAATACCATTCACAAAATGGACTTCAAAGAAGGCGGTGAATGGAAATTTACAATGCATAGTGAAAATGGAAAAGATTTTGCAAACAGAAGTATTTTTAAAGAAATTATCCCACATAAGAAAATTGTATTTGAGCATTTCAACCCTCATTTTATGACTACGATTATCTTTGAATCAAGGGATACAGGAACTATAATAGACTGGTCTTTATTATTTGATA
The DNA here is from genome assembly GCF_040392825.1 of Pseudopedobacter sp. NCBI lineage: Bacteria > Pseudomonadati > Bacteroidota > Sphingobacteriia > Sphingobacteriales > Sphingobacteriaceae > Pseudopedobacter > Pseudopedobacter sp. The sequence continues at coordinate 11,273 of NZ_JBEBVH010000048.1, read as the reverse complement.
CAGCAGAAATGCGTGAGATCATTGTAAAAACCCACAAAGCTGATGAAGGACAGAAGGAAAATTTCGAGAAACTTGAAAGCTATCTTTCTTCACTTCGCAAATAAATTATAATAACTAGTTGAATCTATAAATTAACAGAATACAAACTATCAATATGAAAAAATTATCGGCAGAACAACTCGAAGAACTGATTGCCACATTAAAATCCCGCTTTGAGAAAAACATGAAGCGTCACGAAAGCATTAAATGGGATGATGTAGAGACAAAACTTAAAACTCAAACAGAAAAATTGTGGTCGCTTTATGAAATGGAAAGAACCGAAGGCGAGCCTGATGTAGTAGGTTATGACAAAAAATCGGGCGGGTACATTTTTTATGATTGTGCAGCGGAAAGCCCTAAAGGGCGTAGAAGCCTTTGTTATGACCGTGAGGCTTTGGACTCGAGGAAAGAACATAAACCACAAAATAGTGCCATTGACATGGCAACGGATATGGGAATCGAGATCTTAACAGAAGAGCAATACAAAGAACTGCAAAACCTGGGCAAATTTGATTTAAAAACATCAAGCTGGATAAAAACACCGGATGCTATTAGAAAATTAAAGGGAGCACTTTTTTGCGATCGCCGATACGATCATGTCTTCACTTATCACAACGGCGCAGAATCTTATTATGCTGCCAGAGGATTTCGTGGCTCACTTAACGTGTAAATTTATATCTGTTTTCCTACTGCGTCTTTCTTCCGGGATTATCAATAATGAAAGTTCCGGAAGCAAATACCTTAAAGCCATAAACCCGATAAACTTTTGAGATAAAGCCCTAAACCCTGCTCCTAACGAAGCTTTTGATACTACAATTAATTAGTTTATTTTTGCGCCACTAAAAATTCCCAGTATAAAGATGATGTTGGAGCAAGAAATTAATAAAAGAAGAACCTTTGGTATTATTAGCCACCCCGATGCAGGTAAAACTACGCTAACAGAAAAGTTATTACTTTTTGGTGGTGCTATCCAGAAAGCCGGAACGGTGAAAAGGAATAAAGCTGAAAAAACAGCTACTTCCGACTTTATGGAAATAGAGAAACAAAGGGGAATTTCTGTTGCAACTTCTGTAATGGGTTTCGAATACAACGACGCAAAAATCAACATCCTGGATACTCCGGGTCACAAAGATTTTGCAGAAGACACTTACAGAACTTTAACCGCAGTTGACTCTGTTATTCTGGTTATCGACTGTGTAAAAGGGGTAGAGGAGCAAACCAGAAAACTGATGCAAGTTTGTAGAATGCGTAATACTCCTGTTATTGTTTTCATCAATAAAATGGATCGTGAAGGTAAAGATCCCTTTGATTTACTGGAAGAAGTAGAAAAGGAATTGCATATTTCTACCCGTCCATTAAGCTGGCCTATTGGAATGGGTGACAGATTTAAAGGGGTATATCAGCTAAATAATAAGGTTCTGAATCTCTATAGCGCCAATAAGAAAGAAATTGCAGATGACAATATCACTATCAAAGATTTATCTGATCCAAAATTGGACGAGATTATCGGAGAAACGGCTGCAAACAGATTACGCGAAGAATCTGAGCTGGTAGAAGGCGTCTTTGAACCTTTTGATGTTAATCTGTACCGTTCTGGTTATTTAGCACCGGTATTTTTTGGTTCAGCTATTAATAATTTCGGGGTCAAAGAGCTCTTAGAAACATTTATTCAGATTGCTCCTTTTCCACAAGCCCGCGAATCAGATGTCAGAATGATCGCACCTACTGAAAAGAAATTCACAGGATTTATCTTTAAAATACACGCGAATCTTGACCCTAATCACAGGGATAGAATTGCTTTCTGTAGAATTACATCCGGTAAATTTGAAAGAAACACATTCTATCTACACACCAGGTTAAATAAGAAATTGAAATTTGCTTCTCCGACAAGCTTCATGGCAGACACTAAAAGTTTGGTTGAGGAAGCTTACCCTGGTGATGTTATTGGTTTATACGACGCCGGCAATTTTAAAATTGGAGATACTTTAACCGAAGGAGAAAAACTGCAATTCTTGGGTATTCCCAGCTTCTCTCCTGAAATATTCAGAGAACTGGAAAACACCGATCCAATGAAAACCAAGCAGTTGGAAAAAGGGATTATGCAGTTAAGTGACGAAGGCGTTGCTCAGCTGTTTATTGTCAATCCGGGAAACAGAAAAGTAATTGGAACAGTTGGAGAACTCCAATTCGAAGTTATCCAATTCCGTTTGTTACATGAATACGGTGCATCTTGTCAATTTAGAGGGTTAAATTATTCTAAAGCAAGCTGGGTTTCAGCAGAAGATCCGGCAGATATGCAGAATTTTTTAAGAACGCAGGCTTCCAGAATTGGTTTCGATAAAGAAGACAGACCTGTATTTTTCTCTTCTTCTGCATGGGATCTGGAATATACAGCTAAACAATATCCTGCTATTTCATTCCATGATAATTCGGAATGGGATAGATAGTTAAAACGGGTATCCAAAAGTATTTACTCTCAGTATATTCCTTCACTTTGAATTTTGGGAATTATTCCTTTACTTAGCTATACTGCAATATTTAACTAATCAAAAAGGGAGATATTATTTAAAAAATGTAAAGTAGAATAATCCTGCCGACAATTCGGGTACGTACACCTTAATTTAAACCAATGAGAATAAATACAATAAACAAATTTATTTTAGTAAAATGTATTCTGTTTATGAGCATGTCAAATTTATGTTTTGCTCAACAAAATACCTACAAGTTTGAAGACCTTGGAAAACCAATCAGAACTCCATTGACTATCGAATTTGTTACCAGAGATGAAGTTACCGGACCTATAGCCTGGGGAGCTCTGACGGATGCCGAAAAGAACGTACTCGTGGGCGTCCATATGAAAGATGGCCGGTTAATTGAAGTCAATTTAAGTAAATACGGCAAAGCAAATGCGCTTTTACTATTTAAGGCTTCAGAACGTTACATATATATGTTTTCCGGAAAGAATGGTCAGTTTCTAAAATATGACATCCGTTCAAATCAGGTTAAAACAATCGGTGACGAAACCAAAGCTCTTTATTGGATGAAGAAAAGCTTTACCATAGCTCCGGACGGTAAAATTTATGTAGGCACTTATCCTCGGGCATCAGTTGCCATACTTAACCCTCTGAAAGACGAGGTGAAAGTTATCGACAGGGTTTCAACAAATAGTGGTAGTGAATATGTGATCAATCCCGCATCGGACAAAAACGGAATAGTTTATTTTCCTACTGGTATGAAGCATGGTGAACTTTGGTCTTATAATCCTGAAACCGGTGCAAAAAAGCAGATTTTGTCAAAGAAATTAATGTCATACGGGGCAGCTCAAGTTTGGAGGGCTACAGATGGGAATGTATATGGAAAAAAAGGTAACACGACTTTTCTATGTACCGAAGATGAAATAGTTGAAGGAAAAACACTTGAAGCTTTGATTGATACACCAGACAACCTATATGAAGATACTAAAGCTTTATATCTGAATAAGGAAGGAAACCTGGTGACCGAAAGTTCAATATCAAAAAAACAATCGATCATTAAAAGTAGCTTTGAACCAAGTGCACATGAGGTATTTAGTATTGGTGATATTTACAATGGTAAATTGTATGGAAGTGGAATGAAGCCAGGTCATATTTTCACCTATGATATAAACAACGGAAAAATAAATGATTTAGGACATTTAACCCGGGGAAAAGTACAAACCTACGATATCCTTGCTTACGAAAATAAACTTTTTATGAGTAGTTACACCGGTGGCTATGTTGATGTTTTCGCTATGGATGCAAACGGCTTGCCCGCAAGCCCAAAACCAGTCGCAAATTTACACCATATGGCTAAACAAGAAAGATTGGTACAATTAACACTTGGCTCTGATGGTAATATATACAGCCCAACAATACCAATTAAAGGTTTTTTAGGAGGAACTTTGGTGCAAATTGATCCAAAATCACTTAAAACTAAAGTTTTTCAAAATATAGTTCAGAACCAAAGCTTTTTGTCCGTCACAGCTATCAAAGAAACCGGCGAGCTTTTTTTAACATCTTCTGTCCAGGGGGGGTCCAGTGCTAAACCAACAGAAAAAGAAGCAGTAGTTGTTTTATGGAATCCTGCAACTGAACAGGTAACTTATACCGGAAAACCTGTTAAGGGTGCCAGCTCTTATGGAAAAACTGTTCGTGGGAATAACGGATTGATATACGGGTCTGCATCGGATACAATTTATGTGTTTGACCCTATAAACAAGAAATTAACAGCTAAAACCGCGATAGAAAAATCGCTAAATAAGCGGGCAAAGATTGTATTAAGTGAAAGTTTGGGCAAAGATGGCTTTGTATATGGTATAGACAATCAAAATGGACAATTATTTTGTCTGGCCCCGTCTACAAACAAAATAACAATATTAGCTAAAGATGATTCACTGATAGGTGCTCGTTTTGCAGAAGTCAAAGAAGACGGCTATTTATATTATGCGCATCATGCTAAATTAATGAGAGTGCATGTAGGCAAACGTTGATTTAGAACTTAAGAACCTACTGTATTGTAGCAACCCAAATAATACAATACAGTAGAGTTTAAATTTCATTTTATAGTAACCATTTTTCTACACAAACGCTAAAACGGTTATAAAATCTCTCTCGAAGAAACCTTAGTATATCTTTATTTGATACCAGATGCTTTAAACTTCGCAATTCCCGAATCCAAAAACTTAAGATAGCTAACAGCGTCATAATCTGCTCCTTTAGGTTCTACCAATATTTCGCCATTAGTATTTAATAGCACATAATAGGGCTGCGAGTTAGCATTAAATTTTGAAGCTTGAAAATCGCTCCATTTATTACCTATAGTTTTTATTTTTTTGCCGCTGAATGATGATACAATCTGTTCCTCGTACGGCAAAGTAGTCTTATCATCAACATAAAGCTGAATAATGACATAGTCATTCATTAAACGACTGTAAACACTTTTATCTGGCCAAACACTGGCTTCCATTTTCCGGCAATTTACACAAGCATGTCCTGTAAAATCTATCATTACCGGCTTATTTACTTCTTTAGCATAAGCCATACCTTCCTCGTAGTCAAAGAATACATCTAAATTTAGTGGGGCATGGAATATGTCACTATATTTTTTTTGCTTATGATTTTTTTGAATAGTTCTATTTCCACCAGAAAGAGAAGAAGTATATAAATCGAAATCCTGCGTAGCTTGTGGTGGTAAAAATGCAGAGATAGAGCTTAAAGGTGCCCCCCATAGCCCCGGAACCATATAAATTGTAAATGAAAACGTGATGATTGCAAGGAATAATCTTGGAATCGATAAATATTCGACCGGACTATCATGGGAAAACCGAATTTTACCCAACAGGTACAAACCTAATAATCCAAAAATAACAATCCAAAGTACCAAAAATATTTCCCTGTCAAACCAATTCCAATGATAGGCCAAATCTACATTGCTTAAAAACTTAAGTGCCAGCGCCAACTCTAAAAATCCTAAAACTACTTTTACGCTGTTTAACCAACCTCCAGACTTTGGCAGACTTTTTAACCAGCCGGGAAACATGGCAAAAAGTGCAAACGGAATAGCTAAAGCCAGCGCAAAACCAAACATTCCTACGGCTGGCCCCAGTAAATCCCCCATAGAAGCTGCTTGTACCAATAAGGTCCCAATAATTGGCCCCGTACAGGAAAATGAAACCAAGGCAAGAGTTAATGCCATAAAGAATAAACCCGCAAAACCCCTTTGACCAGACTTTTCGTCTACTTTATTTACCCATTTAGATGGAAGCGTAATTTCAAAAGCTCCAAAGAAAGAAACTGCAAAAACCACCAACAATAAGAAAAAAACGAAATTAAAAATCCCGTTGGTAGAAAGTTCATTAAGCGCATCAGCACCAAATAAAACAGTTACCAATAACCCCAAAATTACATATATGGCAATAATTGAGATCCCATAAATAAGCGCCTGGCTTACAGATTTCGCTTTTGAATGGCTTTTCTTAGTAAAGAAACTGACAGTAAGTGGCAACATAGGAAAGATGCAAGGCATCAATAAAGCTGCAAAACCTCCTAAAAAACCAGCAATAAATATAGCCCAAAGAGATTTTGTTTGCTCTTCTTTGGCTATTACAATATTCTTTTCTTCCAGATTTCCAACCGGTTGTTCCTTTACACTTGTATCTTCCGGGCGATTTACAGAAACGGAATCCACACCAGATGCATTTTCATCTATTTCTACGAATTCCAGATCGTCAAAAGAAACAGTATCCGTTATTTGTGCCTGAATATTTCCCAAAAAAAAGAAAGAAAGCAACAATACAACTATACCGGAACAAAATTTTGGTTTCATGGTTGATATATTATTTAACCACTATACTAAATTCAACTTCTTTAGGCGGCAAACATTGTTTATCATTACAAGCCATATATTCAAGTGTACCTTTTACAACGGTTTCTTTTGCATTTAGCTTGACTTTTTGCTGGAATACAACTGAATTATGAAAATAAGAAACATTCATATTGAAAGTTTTCTCAAACTTGGATAAAGGCTTAGGCTCAATTGTTTTTCCTGTCAGACTATACGCTTTTGCCGGAACAAACTTGAAACTCGTTGGCACAGGTCCACCGTCCTCTACATACTGAGAGTATATATTCCATCCCGGTTGAATAGTAGCTTTTAAGAAAATTACAGCTTCCTTATCGTTAATTTTTTTTGACGCATAACTCCATTTTACCGGATTCAATATTTGGGCCTGAGTATCTATCGCGAAAAACACTAATAATACTGCTAATATATTTTTCATCTGGACTAAATTTATTTATAACGCAATAAAAACTGCGAACTATACAATGCCTGCAATTTAGCTTATTTGTTTGAAATAGCCTTTTTTAAGGATAAAATTTTAGTTACACATAGTCGTAAAAACGTAAAATCTTAAAAAGTAACAAACAGATTTTTAAAAAAACAACAGTTATAACTTCTATTTATAGAAATACTACAATACTTGGTATAAAAATGTATCAAATAATTTTTACATTAGGTTCTATTATTAATCTAATCCATTGAATGAAGGTAATCTTATCTATTGATGGGGGCGGAATAAAGGGAATTATTCCGGGGATGGTTTTAGTTAGTCTGGAAGAGAGATTAAGATATAAAACCAAAAATCCAAAAGCTTCCATAACAGATTATTTTGACTTTTACGCAGGTACCAGTACCGGAGGTATATTAACCAGCTTATTGCTGTGCCCTTCTGATGAAGATCCAACCCGACCTAAGTTTTCTGCTCAGGAAGCATTAGACTTATATTTGCAACATGGTTCGGAAATTTTTCAGGCTACCGGATTCAAAAAGATATTGGCCAATTTTGGTTGGGTTACTGAAAAATATAATGACAAGGCTTGGGAAGCTATTTTAGAAACATATTTTAAAGAGACCAAGTTAAGTGAACTCATTAAACCCTGCATTATTACTGCTTATAATATAGAATTAAGAAAAGCACATTTTTTCAGACAAAGTACTGCAAAATCCAGAGGAACACATCGCGATTTTTATGTTAAAGATGTTTGCAGAGCTACCTCTGCTGCTCCTACTTATTTCAGCGTAGCAGAGATTTACTCTTTAGCGGGTGTAAGATATCCACTTTTAGACGGCGGTATTTTCGCTACAAATCCAACATTAAGTGCATTCGTAGAAATAAAAAAAGATCCTGGAGAGGTGGTAACTAAAGATGTTTATATACTTTCTCTGGGAACAGGAATTTCTAAAAAATCTTATGACAGCGATGAAATCAGACAAACAAAAGCACTTTTTGTAGTTCCGGCTTTATTGGATATGATGATGAGCGGCGCTACAGAAATCAGCCATTTTTATATGATGCAAATCTGCGCGTTTTTAGGCATATCCAAACAATATATCAGATTAGAACCAAAAGACATGCAAAGTGTTGATGAGAGTTTAGACGCTGCAAGCCCAAAGAATATAAAAAAACTGGTCTCTCTCGCCGATAGACTCATCAGCGAAAGAAATTTATTGCTTGATAGAATTGTAGACAAGCTAATTGATTTAAGAAAACATCCTGAGGAGTTGAAGATTTGATAACTACCTTTCCAGCGAAGTAAATTTATTCCAAAAGCCATCTTTAGGCAGAGGAGCTTCTATAGTAATTTTTTCTTTCTTCACCGGATGAATAAATTCCAGTTTTTTAGCATGCAGAGAAATACTTTTCGTCCGGCTTCCTCTGGGATATCCATATTTATTATCGCCAACAATGGGACTTCCTAAACTAGCTAACTGCACTCGTATTTGATGTGGTCTACCTGTAATAGGATCTACTTCAATCACATAATACCCATCAATATGACCAATAACTTTAAAGTTTAGTTCGGCCCGTTGGCCTTTTGCCACTTCATGATTATAGGCAGTTGTAATATTTTTTTTAGGATTTTTAACTAACCAGTGTACCAGATTGCCATTCATTTTGGAAGGCTTATTTTTAACCACAGCCCAATAGGTTTTATTCATCTCCCGCTCCTTAAACATTTTGTTTATCCTGTCTAACGATTTAGATGTTTTTGCAAACAGAATTACCCCACTAACAGGCCTGTCCAGTCTATGCACTACGCCTAAAAAAGCGCCATTCGGCTTCTTGTATTTCTCAGCTATATAAGTCTTAACCATTTCGTCCAGAGACTTATCACCCGTATCATCAACCTGTACTATCCAGCCTGCCTTCTTATATACCGCTATCAAATGGTTATCCTCATAAAGGATATCTTTATCAGTTACAGCGTAAAAGTCCTGTTCCATTGTGCAAATTTAAGGTTTTAAGTTTGAAGACGGGAGACCGAAGTCTGATTGTCCGTAAACCAAGAGTGTTTAAAGTAGTATAACGGATTAATGATCAATTTACCTATATACTAGTACTGCTCTTTCTCGCCAGGAAAATCGTTGCTTTTCACATCAGAAATGTATCCTTCTACCGCTCCTTTTATCTGTTCATACAAATTTAAATACTGGCGTAGAAATCTAGGTCTGAAACCTTTTGTTAAGCCCAACATATCATTTACTACCAGAACTTGTCCATCGCAATGACTTCCTGCTCCAATACCTATAGTTGGAATATTTAAGCTTTCTGAGACTTCCTTGCCTAATAACGCTGGTATTTTTTCCATTACAATCGCAAAGCATCCGGCTTCCTGCAAAGCCAATGCATCAGATCTCAATTTATTCGCCTCCGCTTCCTCTTTTGCCCTTACGGTATAAGTTCCAAATTTATAAATAGACTGGGGAGTTAAGCCCAAGTGCCCCATTACAGGAATTCCGGCGGTAATAATCCGTTGCACAGAATCTACTATTTCGATGCCTCCTTCAAGCTTTACACCATGTGCACCAGATTCTTTCATGATCCTGATAGCAGAATTTAACGCTTCTTTAGAATTACCCTGATAAGAGCCAAATGGTAAATCGACCACCACAAAAGCCCTTTTCGCAGCTCGAACAACAGATGCCGCATGATAAATCATCTGATCTAACGTTATAGGCAAAGTAGTTTCATGTCCGGCCATTACGTTAGAGGCGGAGTCGCCAACTAATAAAACGTCTAATCCCGCATCATCCAAAATCGTCGCCATAGAATAGTCGTAGGCAGTCAGCATAGCAATACGCTCGCCCTTTTGTTTCATTTCCTGCAAACTAAAAGTGGTTACTCTTTTTACTTCTTTATGTACAGACATGCTCGTGTAATTTTAAGGATTAACAAATACAAAACTGTTAAACTAGGGCAAAGGTAGAAAATTGAATGTATTATATTTTTAATTATCCATCTAAATGCAGGCTTTCTAACGTATAAATGCGTTAGTCGAAGCGTTAGTGTCATCATTTTTACATATTCAAAAAATACTTCAAATATTATTGCAAAAATTTATTGGAAATGCATTAAATTTGCACTCCGATATGAAAAATAAGAAAGCTCTTATTTCAAGATTAAGATTCGGAAGATTTATTTCCCATCCTTCTTTTTTTCAGAACCACCAGAATTTTATTTATTTAAAATATATCGATCAGTAATGAACGCAAATTACACCAAACTACCAGCGGTACTTTTATTAGCAGACGGCACTGTTTTTCATGGAAAAGCTGCCGGAAAAATAGGTACAACTGCTGGCGAAATCTGTTTTAATACAGGTATGACCGGATATCAGGAGATATTTACAGATCCTTCTTATTATGCCCAAATTATGGTAACTACCAATGCTCATATTGGTAACTACGGTATTCACTCAGACGAGATTGAATCTGGGAATATAAAAATAGCCGGATTAGTTTGTAAAAATTTCAATATTGATTACAGCAGAAAGCAGGCGGATAAATCTATTCAGGATTATTTTCAGGAAGAAAACATCGTAGGTATATCAGATATTGATACTCGTCAATTAGTAAGATATATCAGAGATAAAGGTGCAATGAATGCTATAATCTCTTCTGAAATAACTGACATAGACGAATTGAAAGCCAGATTAGCAGAAGTTCCTTCCATGGAAGGGCTCGAACTTTCTTCTGTAGTAAGCACAAAAGAGCCTTATACTTATGGCGATGAAAACTCAGCACTAAGAGTCGCTGTTTTAGATTTGGGTATTAAGAAGAATATTTTAAGAAATTTCGAGAAGAGAGGTGTATTCGCAAAGGTTTTTCCAGCTAAAACATCTTTTGAAGAAATGGAAAAATTCAATCCGAACGGATATTTCATCAGTAATGGTCCTGGCGATCCGGCAGCAATGCCTTATGCGATAGAAACTGTTAAGGATGTCCTAAACTCTGAAAAACCTATGTTCGGTATTTGCTTAGGACACCAATTATTGGCTTTGGCAAATGGAATTGGTACAATGAAAATGTTTAACGGACATCGTGGAATTAACCATCCGGTGAAAAACATTATTAAAGACCACTGTGAAGTAACTTCTCAAAACCACGGTTTTGGTGTTATACCAGAACAGGTTAAAAATTCAGACAAAGTTGAAATTACACATATCAACCTTAACGATCAATCAATAGAAGGAATCAGAGTTAAAGGAAAAAACGCATTTTCGGTTCAGTATCACCCCGAATCTTCCCCAGGTCCACATGATTCAAGATATCTTTTCGATGATTTCGTTGAGATGATGAAGTAAGCATATTAGAAAGCCGGATTTTAATTCCGGCTTTTTTATTTTATGTATCCCAGAAATAGAGGATTTTTTGGT
>NZ_JBEBVH010000047.1:0-19334 GCF_040392825.1 Pseudopedobacter sp. | reverse complement strand
TGTTGCATCATTGCAAATACAAGAATAATAATTATGTTTTTTTTCATTAAATAAATACAATTTTGATTTAAATATAATCATTTGAATCTTTTTGCACTTAAATAATAAATTGGTCTTTATGTGAAAGGTTTATAGGATAGATAAGAGCCTAAAGTAGCTTATCTAAACAACAGGTATAATATTTTAAACCAAGCCTTGATTAAAATCTTAATCAAGGCTTGGCAAATTAATAGAAACTATTTGTTTGCTCGTTTAATTACTTTATATATCTGTATTTTTTCATCACGCTGTAGTTCGATCAGGTAAAGGCCATCTGGTTGTGAACTTAGGTCTAAAATAATTTCATTCCCTATAACTTCTCTAATATTATGAACATCTCTTCCTGTTGCATCAACAATTTTAACCGATGTGCCTGTACCTGTATTGTTTTCCGCAAGCTTTAAACGTACCATTTCCGAAAAAGGATTTGGGTAAATTATGACATCATTAAACTCACTCTGAATAATCACAACTTCAGAATATGTTGATTTACCATTAAAATCTACCTGTAAGAGTCTGTAATACAAGGGACCTGTAAAACTTGTATAATCTACATAAGAATAGCCTTTAACCGAATTGGAATTACCATACCCGCCAATCTTAGCAATTTCGGAGAATACAATACCGTCTGTACTTCTTTGCACCACAAAATGACTATTATTATTTTCATTTAATGTCTGCCAGCTGAGGCTATTCCTGTCTAATTCTCTTTTCCCTTTAAAATAAGCCAAATGTATTGGTAACACATCGGGTTGTCCTAGCTTATGGATAAAAACATCGTCGCCTCCCAAAGATGTATATTTAATAGTAGCAGCTGGCAAATCAAAAATTGCAGATGCGGCAAATACCCCTGCAGTATATATATTATAATCCTGATCTACATATAATACCTGCCCTTTATCTATTCCTGCGGTTCCACCTCCTGTTGCTGACAATTCTGTTGCAGACCCTCCTATTCTATGTACCCACTTAGTTACTCCATCATTCTTAATCTTTACAATAAAAGCATCAAATTGTCCTCCGGCGGCGGCAGATATACCATTACCAAAATCTACAGTGCTTGCAAATCTGCCGGTGGCATAAATATCGCCTTTTACATCTATTGCAATACCCTCTGCTATATCTTCAGATCCTGCACCAATTCTTTTACCCCAAATCATTTTCCCGTTGTTGTCAAATTTAATAACATAGGCATCTCCTGTTGCTCCTGGCTCTTCCAGCGAAGCCTCGCCTGCTACAACGGGAGCCAGGACAGATTCTCTGTATGTACCAACCACAAAAACGCTACCGCTATTATCCGTCACAACACCATATCCATTAGCCCATATAGTTGAAGTCCCGGATCCGGTAATTGCCCTGTGCCATAAGTATCCTCCCGCATCTGTTAATGTTAATATGAAAGCACTTTGCTTAGCAGAATTAATTGTCTGAGCTGGTGTTTCATCAGGATTAAAGTTGACTCCATATTGATATCTGCCGGTTAAATACACCATATTATTCGCGACATGCATATCATATATGGTAATCTGACATGTAGTAGCAGCGTCTATACCGCCAATACGTTTTGCCCAATCGAAATTCCCATCAATATCCAGCCTTAAAACAAATGAATTCCAGGTATTTGAGCCACCTTTTGATACTAAATTAGATATACCTAAACCCGGATCAAAATCTACTGTACCGCCAAAACGTCCACCAATAAAAATATTATTTTCGTCATCTATAGATAATCCGGTAGCATTATCTGTTGCCCCGCTTCCTACGGATTTTACCCATTTAAAAGTTCCATTCAAAGCAGAAAGCTTAAGAATAAAAGCATCCGATCCTCCTTTGCTAACCAATATTCCTCCACCCTCGGTATCATTTACATTAAAATCTACGGTTGAAACAAATTCTCCAATAACAATAAGGTCGCCATTACCATCTATTTTAATTTTATTTCCTATGTCATTCCCTTCATCGCATCCGTAGGTTTGTATCCAAACATATTTTCCCGCCGAGTTTATTTTAGCAACAAAAACATCTTTTAGTCCCGTAGTATTTATAGATAATGGATTATTATCGGCTAGAATCACATTAACCGTCCCCTCAATAGAACCTGTAATGTATGTATTACCATCACCGTCGCTAACAATTCCTTTCACTGTTTCTACTGAAGAAGAACCTAGTACCTGTGTCCATTTTGTTTCCTTCTCTTGAGCCATTACTTTTCCTGTAAAAAGAGACAAACAAACCAATAGCCAATAGAAGAGAAGTAATAATTTTTTCATAATAAAAGTATTTAGATTAATAATAGTTTATATATTAACATAGTACCTTTATCGGTAACGCACACACATTCAGAATAATGGTTTATTAAGGCTCTTTAATAGTAAAAAAGAATATTGACAGGGATTTTTTGTCTTTATCCGTATTTAAGGTTCAGAATAAGATGATTTTTACATCTTAGAAAATAAAGGTTAAAACAGATGGTTGTTTTTTCAAATCATTAAGTTGTCTTTCTCTTTTGCATGGGAGACCATTCTTACTGTATTTCAACAGATTATAATTCAGGGTTCAATCTATCAATTCTAAAAGTAGTTGAGACATTAAATATATCACCTTTCGTTACATTATATTTACCAGAATAGTCAAAATAGATTTTATTATATAATTTCGAGTTAGACAACCATAAACTGCTATTGGGTAATATTTCCTTCCGCTTAACAGATACTGTAAATTTATAAGTCTCACCCCATAGCATCATTACCGAAGCTTCTTTATTTCGTCCGGCAGGCCCTAACGGGTTTTTATGCCCCTCGTATGACACATCAAATATCTCATCTATATCGTCTCTTTTTGCTTTGGATGTTATATTCATTTCTTTATCTTCTCTGGCTATTGGAAGCATTGTTAAATACGAGTTACTTAATGATTGTTCGCTTAGCCATTTTACAGTTTGATTAAATTTAATTTCTCCATCCGTCTTAAACTCCCACTTTTTCGTAATTATTGCAATTTTATCTGTAGTGCTATTAAAAGCATATAAATCCGATTCCTGTTCAACGTAAAAACTGTTAAAAGACTGCAGAATTATATTTTCATCCTCAGGAATAATCTTACCATCCAGTAGAAAACTAACAGATCTTTTTATCTCAAAACCATGATTAAAGCCCCCTACAAAATCGTTATCAATTTTTATTGCTGTTTCCCATTCTCCGGGCCTGATAATATTAGCTTCTCTTTCTCCTTTTTTATTATGTCCGAATGCTTCCCATAATTGCCATATGTCGTAAAAACTTGTTTTACCAGACACATAATCTCTTTTAACATTTCTAAAGGTAAATTCGATACCATTTGTTGTATATATAGCTACGCTAGTTTTGGTTTTAGACAGTTTTCCCAATGCTCCTTTCTTATTGGGTCTTTCTTTTTCAGGAAGTTCTAAATCGGATTTTTCGGCAGCAGAGCAAGCGTAAAAAGACAACATACTTAATAATGCAAAAGCAATAAACAAAAAGCTTAAATATTGTTTCATATTGAAATAAAAATCTGTTATATGACCCTGTTATTGTTAAAATTTTTAAAACACTAACAGGGAAAATAACAATCCCTGTCAGTGCCTAGTATTATCATAGGTTATTTTTTCACTAAAGCGACATTTGTAAACAATAAGCCAGCATTTTTTGTCAAACATGAAAATGCTACTTCAAAAGCTTTTCTGTTTTCATTCGTTGATTTTTCCAATAGAATTGGCTCTCTGGCATTTGTCGGTGCAGCTGCTCCGTTAATCGTTTTCCCCAAGTCAAAGTCTATGGTATATTCTTTCCATTCGTTGGTCATTCTGATTTGTTTCAGTGCACCGGATAAACCTGGTGTTTCCTGAGGATTGTAATTGTTTAAAGGAAAGAAAAGGAACTGCTGCGCGGGAGTTTTAAGTCTTAAATATACCGCTAAATAGGTTGGTACACCCGTGGTAGCTTTAGCTAAAAAAGTGAGCCTATATACACCCTCTTTAATATCGCTTTCCTCTATTTTCTGACCTATATACGAATATGCGTAACTCACTTTAGACAAAGTCTTGATTGAGGCTGCCTTACCTTTATCTGTATCTTCTACCGCTAACATCGCCTGATCGTTTGAAGTTAGAAAAGGGAACCATACTGATTTCGATGCAGTCTTTTTGATAAGATCATTTACCATAAAAGTAGTATGGGCAAAACTCCCATCTTTAACGAGATTATCCTGAGCAACTGTTAATTTGACAAGCATAAACAGGCCAAGAAACAAAACTGTTTTTTTCATAATTCACAAAATTTAAAATCAAAATATATACAAGGTTTAAAAAATTCATCGTGGCATAAGGACACAAATTATTTGATATTATCCCAGCTGTCGGTTCTAAAAGACGATACCGGCAATCCATTTATTCCAAAAAGGCTGGCTTTTGAATAATTTTCAAATGCATAACGTACCGCAACCGGGCGAGGCACATCAGGCGATGACAATTCGATAGTATTCAAAACAATCCTTGCCGTTGCAGCATGGAAGATTTTATCTTCCCCGGCTACTTTGAAATTATTCAGATCTTTCCCGAATGTACTTAACCCATCCTCCGCGTAATTAAACCTCAGAATAAGCTTATGATCTACAATGTTCAACGATCTAAATTCGGGGCTTCTATACGATAGCTTGCTGTAACCATATAATCTAACCAAGGCAATATAAGCCAATCGCTCTCCCGGAGCTTTTTTATTTGCACAATGGAGTATATTCTCCTCCCCCGCATCCATTAAAACTGCCATCGCTGTATTAGGCTGATTCTGTGAGATTTTAAGTTGCGCTTCTCTCATAAAATGTCCCAATTTTACCGTGTAATGCGCATAAGGTGTAATCTGGCAGAAATAGATAGGAAAATTGATTTTCATATCCCATTTGCTAATCCAGTCTTTGTGCATGGTTTCAAACAATTCAGGATATTTTTTATATCCGCTTTGATTAGTACTAGCTTCGCCCTGATACCATATTACACCTTTTATGTTGTATCCCACTATCGGATGTATCATACCGTTATAGATTACTGTAGAGCGTAGGGGGGCTACCTTTTTATCAGGTTCTTCTGTAGGTATCTGGACAAAAGGAAATGCTTTCAACGACTCTTTCGACATCCATGCTTCTATTTTCGAGCCTCCCCAACTGGCATGTACCAATCCAACAGGAATATTTAAGGTTTTTTGCAGTAAACGCCCAAAGTAGTATGCTGTAGCAGAAAAATTCCCTGTTGTTGTGGGAGACGATTTTTCCCAGTTACCTTCACATTCAGACAACGGAGTAAGCGAACTTTTCTGCTTTACAGTATAAAACCTAAGGTTATCATTCCCCGAAGAAACGATGTCATCTAAAGAGCCTGTAACCGGCTGACCGAAATAACCTTTCATAGGCATGTGCATATTAGACTGTCCGCTGCAAAGCCATACTTCACCTATTAAAACATCTTTTAAATCTATTTTTTGTTTTTCTGAAGATATGGTAATCCTGTAATTACGGTAAGATGCTTCGGGCGTTAGCACTCTTACATACCAGCTACTATCGGGATTTACGGTAACATTGTAGACCATATTGTCCCATGAAGTATTAAGGGTAATTTTCTGCTTTGGCCTACCCCATCCCCATATCTTTACTTCGCTTTTTTGTTGCAGCACCATTCCGTCAGACAAAATTTCGGGAAGCGAAAAAGGCATACCCATCGCACTTGCACAGGCACCAAACCATATTAAAAAAGCAAGGATATCTTTTTTCATAAGATTACGCTTTTACAGATTAATCCTTTTACATTCTCCTCCGTTTATTACCACTTGCTGATTAGAATCTGGCAGCACAACTGCATGCGAGGCAGTATCTATGTTTACCAATAATATTGATTTGCTACCGTTCTGGTTCTCCCACAAAGCACCTCTTACTGCCGCAGAAGATTCGCCCCAGTTAGGAATATTCAAAATAGGGTTATCTCCTGATGGTGTTATTTCCTTTAACATTCTGCCCCCTACAAATATATCGTGATGCTGCTTCCTGAAATTTACAAGGCCAGACAGAAAACCAGCATTGGCTTTCATGGCACATGTTATTAAAAATGAAGTTCTGCCACCATTTAATTGTGCGCCCCATAATAGGTTCAGGGCGTTTTTCACTCTGTAGCTCATATCATTTTTATTATATATATAAAATCCATAAAGGAGCGCTCTATCAGAATAAACCAGAGGGAATAATGGTAACGGCTTGTATACTGTACCCTGTGGATAGTTTGCCATTAAAAACAAATCAAACATATCCAGATAAGCTTCTGCGTTTTGCTCTGTTGCTATAATATGCCCGGGTCTTAGTTTTTTCCTGACTTCTTTAAATATCTCCCGATAGCTATCTACCCAAAAAGTGCCACCACCAACAGGATGATTGTGATTTTCATTAAAGCAAGCATGCCCTCTGGCCGATGCTACCTGATCAAAATACAACGCATCGGTTCCTAAGACATCTCCTTGTATATTATCTGTTAAGTTTACAAGAATATTTTTCCATACAGCAGAAGACGGACAAATTACCGCATTTGGGGCTTTCGAAGCATAGACTTCTATAACAGGTGTTTTATCTTCTTTAAGAACTACTGCTAAATTCCCGCCCTGGGATTGGTAACTAACTGTTGTCGTATCCCACAAACGCCCATTTATATATGGCATAATATGCGCACCTCTGGCTTGCACTGTATCTATAATGGTAGAGAAACCTTCTTTTGCCGGAAGATATTCGGGGTATTTGGTATCAAAATCATAATTATGCCAATAATACCAATGAAAGGATGTTTGATTACCAAACATATCTATCGATTTTTTGGTTATATCCAGTTCTTTTTCATTGGCATGTCCTCCGGTGAGCCATAAGTCAGAATTAATCAACCACGAGGGATGATTCTTTTCTACCAACTTTTTTTGTCCCCATTGTGTCTGGAAACTAAATGGTCTGTACCAGGTTAAAACAGCATCTTCCCAACCTTTGTCTGTCAAACCGATAGATGTAGCCCACGGGAGCTCGAACTGCCCATTATTATTCCAGGTTGCAGCACTTACAACCTGATTAGAAATTTCTACATTCGCAGAGGTAACTTTGGAAGTAAAGGCTTTAAGAGCCGCTCCGGGATCATGCGTAGCATAATAAAAAACATTGTTGTTTTCATAAAAACTTACCAGTTGCATTGTTCCCCTGCTTGAAGGATAATTATTTATATAGGTTGAATTTGTAATTGCAGATAGATCATACTCTACCCCCCAACCGCTTGGTAAAATCAATCTCGAGTCATTACTTTTTGGCAACGTGACAATTGGAAAGGTAGTTTCAGCTACCTTCCATCCGGATGGCAAAGAAGCTTTAATTTTCCATTGTGATAATTTGTTCTGATCATTTACCGCAACCGTCACATCAATATTTGCAGCAAGACTTCCTAAAAGATATTCCCACGAAAAGACCAAAGATTTTTCCCCACTGCCAGAGACCTCCTGAGCACCTTTGTAAGTTGATGTCTGAGATGTTAATGTCAATTTCTGTCCTTGATTTCCAGCAACCGACAGTTTCCAGATCAAATCGTTATTGGCAATATTCCATGTTTTTCCTGCTTGTGACATATTAAGCAGTCTGAGTTTGATATCATTCTCAAACAATATATGAAGGTCTCCATTCTCCAGTTCTACAGTGTTTCCATTAAATTTCACTTTCGGCTGGGCATAGATCTCCGTAACCATTATACTACAAATGGTCAGTAATATTATGATGTTTTTCATGTTATTCCGTAACTTTTATTTTGACTTGTTTAACTACTTCTTCCTGACCATAAACGCTGGAATTGTAGGCTAAAAATGTACAGGTATATGTACCCGGCTCACTAAAAGAGTAGCTATATTTCTGGGGCATTGGATCTCTGTATCCTTTTACTGCTTTGGGCCTGTCTGGTCCGTGGTCAATCTCTTCCAGATAAATTGGCGGCGAAACCGCCCAGACCTCTGCCTCTACAGGACGGAGTTCTACAGGTAATCTGAACATGATATAGCTAGTATAGTTTACACTGTTTTTCATACCGTCCGAAGTAAAATTAGGGTCGTATATCAAAGAAAAGCCGGTAAAAGAAGAAAACAGATTATTTGTTGCCAGTAATGTACTTGCATCAACATTCATGCTGTAAGCATACCAATTCCGGGGTATTCCGGTTCCGGGAGTATTTTTATACCTGAACCCGATATACAAAGGTTTACCTTCTTCAAACGCGTTTACCAGATCAACTGTTCCTGAAGGAAAGTTGCTACCCCATGGATTATTTTCGGGAGCTATGTTAAATTGCTGACTAATATTATTTTGCCATGTGGCATTCTGAATATCCGCATAAGTACCTCCTCCGTTATAATCGGTAGATAAAAAAACTGCAAACTGATTGGGTTGATTATTATAAGTTACATTTGTTCTGAACGATGCTTTAACAGAATGGGTTTTCGATTTCCGGCTTTCTGTACTGTACTGGTAATCATGTAATTTTTCACCGGAATAGAACGATATCTGACTTGCATTTCCAGAAAAATTAAATGTTACCTCTTCATCAACTTTATATTCAGAAGACTCAATGGTGACATCAAAATCTGGTACAATAACTTCTGTATCTCTGCTACAAGCCCCTATACCCAGAAGGCTTACCAATAGCACATAAATATTTTTTTTCATACTTTAATGATTTTTACCATCCTGTATTTTGGATTAATGCCCTGTTAACACCTAATTCATAAGCGGGGATTGGCCATACGATATCTCTTGGAGAAACATTTCTGAAATACCTAACCGCATGGCTATAACCGGCCGGTAGCGAGGCATTTTGCGCATGAGTTAGCGCTTCCCCCATTTTTGTACTGAATAAATTCCATCTTACTAAATCGCCTTTTCTGAGGTATTCAAAAGAAAGCTCCCTTGCCCTTTCATTCTGCAGTTCCGTTCTGAATTGCAACTGATCCAGTCCGCCCAGGTCAAATTCTTCTACATCTGTTGCCCCTGGTAACAATTTCCCGAAGCCTCTCCTCCTTACCAGGTTTATAGCTTCGTAAGCATCAGCGGTTGGTCCATTAACTTCATTTTCTGCCTCTGCAAACATTAACAATATATCTGCATATCTTAAAACCGGAAAGTTAATTGGCGTATATTGATTATCCTTTGGGGTTACCACTTCGTATTTTCTTCGGTATTTTCCGCAGTTCCTTTGGTATATTTCTCCAATAGGTCTATTTTGCTCTATCGCCGGATTCCCACTTACAGAAAAAGGGGCTATTGTCCAATCTCGTCTTAGATCTCTTGACGTTAAAGAATTGGGAGAATCATATTTTTCCCATAAAACGCCGGTAGCATTAACTATACCTGTTGAATACCCATAACTAGGGTCTGCAGCGGTATATCTGATACCATTATATGCTCCTATTTGCCCCCCCTCTTTAAAAGTTCCTCTGTTATTTCCCCAGAATTCAATTTCCCATATGCTTTCCTTAATATCATACTGGTCGGCAGAGTAATTAATAAATACCTGTGCAAAATTAGGGTTTAAGGCATGTGCCGCCTCTGTATCGTCTATTACTTCCTTCGCCCATTTTCTTGCTTCTGTATATCCAGCGGCATCGTATACCGGATATCCAGCCCTGAATAAATTTACTCTCGCGAGAATTCCCCTAACTGCAGATTTGCTTATCCTCCCTCCAAATCCAACTTCTTTCGCTGTTAAGACTAATCCTTCTGCTTCCTCCATATCAGCAATAATCTCTTTATAAATCTGCTCTGCAGATGTTCTGGAAACATTTATCTGTTGTGTTGGTACGGTTACATAAGGGACTCCTCCAAAGTTGCTGACCAGTAAAAAATAGAAGTAAGACCGCAGAAATAAGGCCTCGCCTTTAATTGCATCTCTGTTTTTTTGTGTTATCGACTCCGGCTTATCTATATTTTCCAAAAGCAAATTTGCCCGATATATCCCCTGATAGCATGTAGCCCAAAAATTAGCAACATCGGGATCTACCGAGGGTACAACGTAGACCTTTACTCCGTCAAATGTAGTTACTACATTATAGTAACCATCTTCACCATCCAGCCCCATCCTCATCATTTCCCTTCCGTAAAGTGTATAATGTGCCAATGCAGAATAAATTGAATTCAATGCATATTTTAACTGGGCTTCTGTTTTATAATAATTAGCCGATGTTAAATAATCTTCCGGTTTTGTATCTATGAATTTATTGCAGGAAGCGGCTAAGTTTAAAATGCATATTAAACTAAATGTCTTTATAAGATATTTCATATTTATCATTTTTAGAACTTACAATGTGGCTTTAACACCAAAAACAATTGTTTTTGCCCGCGGATAAGCAGACCAATCAAAACCTGGAGTAAGTACGTGGTTCCGTACTGAGACTTCCGGATCCATTCCCGAATAATTCGTCCAGGTTATCAGGTTTTGCGCTGTTGCATTTACACTTAAACGTTTGATTTTTACAGGCTTAAGATATTTTTCGGGCAATGCGTAGCTTAAAGAAATTGTTTTCAATCTCAAATAAGACCCGTCTTCTATGTACTTAGAGGAATAACGTCCTAAAGGTCCCTGACCACCAGCCCTAAAGTTGGTATTACTAGGGTTTTCCGGACTCCAACGGTCAACATAGCTTGCATATTGATTTCTTGCCATGACCGGTCTTCCCCCTTCAAAATAAATACGATTGGCGTTAAAAAGGTCGTTACCATAAGACCATTGAAAGAAAGTATGCAATTCAAGTCCCTTGTAGGTAAACGTATTGGATAGTCCTCCTATGTGAATTGGCATGGGATTGCCAATAATAGTCTCATCATATTGGTTAATTGTACCATCTTTATTAATATCCTTATATTTTATATCTCCGGGCCTCACATCGTCTCTGGAGCCCGAACCATAATCATGCACATTACTTTTTAGTTTGTAATCTCTTAAATTATGGGGTACAGAAGGGTCATTATTATTTTGCCATGTAAAATCATCTATCTGATATACGCCTTCAAAAACATAACCTAAAAACATAGCTGCTTGCTGACCAACCTGTGCCGAATATAAAAATGCCCCGTTATGTATAGCATCCCAGGTTATTTGGGAATACAAACTACTTTCATCGTTTGTTAATGAGTTAATTTTGTTTTTATTAAAACTGATATTAAAACCTGTTCTCCAGCTAAATGATTTTGTTTTAATATTTTCGGTATTTAATGTAAGCTCTAACCCATCGTTCTGCAGCTCTCCAACATTCATATAATTCTTCTTAAATCCTGTATGCGAAGGCATATTGGCATTTAAAAGAAGATCAACCGTTGTTTTACGATAAACATCGGCTATAAACTCTATTTTATTGTTAAACAGCGACAGGTCAATTCCAAAATCCAGTTGTTTAGTGGTTTCCCATTTTAACAAATCATTACCTGGACTATTTGGATAATATCCAAACTCAGGATCGGCATTTTTATAGGAGTATGCCTGCCCGATATCATTGGCTACAATGGTCGGCAGATATGCAAAATCAGACACTCTGTTATTTCCTGTTAGTCCATAGCTCACCCGCAATTTGGCATCGGTAACAAACTTTAGGTTTTTCATAAAGTCTTCCCTGTTTATTTTCCATGCAAAAGCTCCGGAAGGAAAATACCCCCACCTGTTATGCACTGGAAACTTTGAAGAGCCATCTGCTCTGAATGTGGCTGTTAACAGATATTTTGATTTAAAATCATAATTCGCTCTTCCAAAGAAAGAATTAATACGATTCTTGCTGAAAGAAAGGTTTGTGGACGAGGGTAAGCCATCATCTATACCAGATAGACCTAAAGATTCCTCAGGAACATACTGTGTACCATAACCATAGTTTTTTGAAGCACTTTCATAAAAATCTATTCCCAGCATAATATTTGCATTATGCATATTGTTAAACCGCCTCCTATAAGATAAAAACGTAGACGACTTCCACATATATATTTAGCTGACAGCCAAATCGCACTGTATTCCTCTATTATTTGGATTACGCGGTGTCCCTCTGCTTGTCAAAGAATTATAAAAACCCGATGTTTCTAATTCATAGGCCATGAATGCACCTGTAGTACGTAAGGTTAAATATGGGTTAATAGCATAATCTGCATATGCATTGGCTGTAAGGTTAATCTTTCTATTTCTCCTGTCTTCGTTTTTTACAGATACCACAGGGTTAATAAGAAAGCTGGATGGTTCGCTTTCATCATCAAAATCTGCGTATAATAGCTCTTCATCAACCATTCCTATTCCTTCCCTTCCCGAAACAGGCCGGTATCCCCACACACTGTACATTAAGTAGTCATGTCCGTGAGTGGATAATCCGGAAATCAGTTTTCCGGTTGAAGGTTGGTTAGAATAATTTGTAATGATACCTGTCTTAAATTTTTTGTTGATGGTTTGATCCAGAGATAAACGGGCTGTCACTCTGTTAGAAGAACTGTTTAAAACTACACCTTCCTGATCATATAAAGAACCCGAAAGCGAGTACTTCGTATTGGTATTTCCTCCTCTTAAAGACAGCTCATGAATACCTGTATAACCGCTGCGAAACACCTGATCCTGCCAATTTATTCCCGGTATACTCTTATAATCTTCCAATTTACGCCCATCTGCTTTATAAAAGGCACTTGTTGCAGGCAAATCTCCGGGAGCATATATAGCTCCAATAGTTTCCGAATTACTTGTCCTTTCCAGTTCATACCTTACAAACTCATAAGGATTCATCATTTCTACCCGTTTGGTTATATTTTGGAAACCCATGGAACCGTTATACTGAATTTCGGGTAAACCAATTTTTCCTTTCTTGGTTTCTATCACAACTACTCCATTTGCCCCTCTTGCTCCATAAATTGCCGTCGCAGAAGCATCTTTTAATACCGTTATAGATTCGATATCATTCATATTGAGGCTAGAAGCATCAAAAGATTCTAAAGGAAAATCGTCAACTACATATAAAGGAGATGTACTTTGAGTAAGCGAACCTGCTCCCCGAATGACAATATTTACCCCTTCAGAACCGGGCTGTCCATCATTTGAAGAGACTTGCACACCAGCTATTCTGCCCGCAAGCGCCATATCAAAAGACATGACGGGCGCTTTTGTAATCTCTTCTATTTTAACCTGAGATACAGCGCCTGTTATATCTCTTTTTTGTACACTCCCATAGCCTATCACTACAGTTTCTGAGAGCTTCTGCACACTTTCTTTTAATACAACATTCACAGTATTTCTCTCGCCAACCTTAAGTTCCTGTGTGGCATATCCTAAAAAGCTGAATACCAGTATAGAATTATTTCCCGTTACATTCAACGAATAATTACCTTTGTCGTCTGTACGGGTAAATGCAGACGAGTTTTTAACGCTAACAGTTACATCCGGAACTGGTACCCCCTTTTCGTCCACTACATTTCCGGCAACTTTTTTTTGCGGTTGCGGTATACTGACACCCCGCTTCCTGCTTATAATTATCGATTTTTTGTTGATCAGGTATTTATATGGAAGGTTCGACAGGCATTTGTCCAGCGTTTCTGCAATGGTTAAATCCTTTACAGAAATAGAGATGTTTCCCGCATCTTTAAATACATCCGAATTAATAATAAAATTATACCCGGTCTGTTCCTGTATAATCCCCATAATCTCTTTGAGAGTAGCATTCTTTTTTTCAAATGTTAGCTTTTGAGCATAGGTATTGCCAAAAGCATGAAATGTAAATACAAATGCGAGCAGAATTGTTAACTTCATAATTAAAGAGCACTTCCTGATATAGTATTTCGTCCAATACCGGGACGGAAATATACTTTTTTTGTACATTTGGAATAGTCGTTAAGAGTTCAAACAAATTTATTAATGACATAAAACGCACCCGGTACTGGCATACTGGGTGTTTCTTTATAATCGGCTAAAGCTTTAAAATCAGATGCACTTGTAATAATGCAAAAAGTAACTTATATAAAATTTTAAAGTGTCGCCCTTTCTAGCAATTTCTTCATTAACAGTCGCTCCACTTCGGGCCTGATGATACACTACGTTCATTATTTCCATTTTGATTAGGTTTAACATTTTATAAGTCTATAATTACAATTGATTTATTTTTATCTTTTTCTGATTTGATGATTTTAAATTCTATCCCGCTGGCCAGCTCAATATTTTCCAAAAGTTCTTCAAGGCGCTCTGTACGTAATATTTTTCCGTAAAACCTTTCATCCTCTACCTGGTTTTTATATTGGACCTCTATATTATACCATCTGGATATCTTTTGCATAATACTTTTTATGCTCTCATCTTCAAAGAAAAAATAGCCGTTTTTCCATGCCAGAATAGCCTCCAGATTTGCTTTTGATACCCTGAACTTACCATCTTCTTTCAACTCACCTTTTTCTCCGGGCACCAAAAGAACTTTATTTCCACGACTTGTTAATTCAATAGCCCCTTCTTCCAACGCAGCTGTTACACCCTCATAGCTACTTACATTAAACTGCGTTCCTAAAACTTTAATTTCAACATTTTTCGATAGGACTTTAAAAGGCGCATCTTTATTTTTTGCTACCTGAAAATATGCTTCACCAAGCAACTCTACCTTTCTTTCTTTATCTGTAAAAGTTACCGGAAATTTCAGTGAAGATTCCGAATTTAACCAAACCCTGGTACCATCTGATAATACCAGCTGGTATTCGCCTCCCTTAAGTGTACGGATAGAGTTATAAGCGACATCGTTTTGTCTGATATCTGGACGCGCAACATTATAAACCAATTCATTGGCTTCGGATTTTTTAAAACTCCCGGAAACTCCGTCTTCCAGAAAAAAGCCATTTTTTATAGTATCTAAAATAATCTGACTGCCATTTGCAAGCGTAAGTATGGTTTTTGCGCTGTCTCTATAAACTTCTTCCTTTTTTACTATTTGCTGGTCCTGTGAAAGAATTTCCCTGAAATTCCTAAATAGAAACCAATACGAAGTGATTAATACACCTATTAACAGGCATGCTGCTGTTAGATAGAATTTCATTTTAGCCCTTACCCTATCCGCTACAATACGCTTTCTGAGTTTACCGTATATTCTATGGTTACGTTCTTTTACTTCCTCTTCCTGGGTAAGATCCAGCTGATAAAAATGAGACAAGAAATCGTCCTGAATATCCTCCAGTATTCTTTGTTCATCTTCTGAGCATTTCCCTGCCAGAAATTTTTCATATAATAAGATGTATTCTTTCTCAGACATTCTTTTCTCGTATTAAACGTACTTATATCAATAGTCCCCGATACCAACAAGCACACACACAGTTTATCAAAAAAATGTCTCTTATCTTATTAAGTTGAGGCTTGACTTTAGAGGTTTATCCGTTTAATACCTTCTATTATAATCAGATAAATCATAACATCTTTCATTGAAGAACGAAGATGTTTTAGTGCCCGGGTGATTTGATTTTCTATTGTTCTTTTAGAAATCCCTAACTTCTTGGCAATTTCTTCATTGGACAGAAACTCCTTACGGCTTAAAAGGAAGATTTCTTTACATCTTAAAGGAAGGCCGTCCAACAGCTGCTCTACCTGCTCTTCCAGTTGTTTATAAGATAAGCTCTCATAGCCGGCATTCAGGACAGACTTGTGTTCTGTACCGACTTCTTCCACAAAGTCTATTTTAGACGATTTTTGAACTGATAAATACTTATATACCCTATATCTCGTTGCCGCAGAAATGTAATTTTTGAAAACGCGTATTTTTAAAATCTTCCGGTTTTTCCATAAACCCAAAAATATATCATGAACTATTTGCTCACACGCTTCCTGGTCTTTAATATAGGAAAAGGCTTTACTATAAGTTCTTGACGAATAACGTTCAAAAAGTGTCCGAAAAGCATTTTCATCATCTAATGAAATAGCATCTAAAAGATCCAAATCGGTCATGAGAGTGGATTATATGTGGCGAATATAGAAATTTAATTAAAAAAGATAAATTCAACAATCTTTATGTGTGTTAGACATTTTAAAAAGGACTTTACTACTAAAACTATGTAATTTATGTCGGATTTAGTCAATTTTAAGTCGTTAAATGATTATAATAATTTTAATAAGTTATTTTATTCTTTTTAAAATTGTATTATTGTTTGATTTTGTTAGGCAAATTATTAACTTCACATTAGTATAACCATTTAAACTTTGATTTCCTGAAAACCAGCAGTTCATATGGAAAATAAATCGACTAAACCTGCTCAAAATATTAACAACAAAAATGTAAAAATGGAAAGTAAGAATAAATCGAGAAGAGAGTTTATCAAAAAATCTGCAATTGGGATTGCCGCCTTTACCATTGTTCCCCGTTTCGTACTTGGAAAAGGTTATCTTGCCCCCAGCGATCACTTAACAAAAGGTGTTATCGGTGTTGGATCTATGGGTAGAGGGCATTTCAAATATGCAGGAACTAAAACAGTTGCCATTTGCGACGTGGATTCCAGACATCTGGCCATAGCACAAAAAGCTTTAGGTGGCGGCGTAAAAGAATATCACGATTTTAGAGACCTGATAAAATCGCCGGAAGTAGACATTGTACATATTGCAACACCTCCGCATTGGCATGGAATTATGGCTGTAGAAGCGGCCAGAGCGGGAAAGGACATTTGGTGTGAAAAACCAATGACCAGAACCATTGGTGAGGGAGAAAAAGTAGTAGAAGCAGTTAAACAGCATGGAAACATGTTTAGACTGAATACCTGGTTTAGGTTTGATGCCAATTTCTATGGTATGAAAGTTCCTGTAAAAAAAATCAAAAAGTTGGTGGATACAGGAATGCTGGGATGGCCTTTAAAAGTAACCATTAGCCAGCATACCGGATTCAATTGGAAATTCTATTGGGTTGGAAGAGAAAACCTTCCAAAGCAACAGGTCCCAAAAGAACTGGATTATGACATGTGGCTTGGCCCTGCCCCATACAAACCTTATAGCGAACACAGAGTTCACACTACTTTTAGAGGGTATTGGGATTATGACGGAGGCGGATTAGGCGATATGGGACAACACTATTTAGATCCGGTTCAGTATCTTTTAGGAAAAGATAACGAAAGTCCGGTTTCTATCGACGTTGATGCACCTCAACAACACAGCGATGCGGTGGGTACCTGGAGAAGGATAACTTACACCTATGCAGACGGTTGCCAGATCATTTTAGACGGTGAAGGAAAAGATGTTGGTAAAGCTTTTATCGAAGGACCTTCTGGAAAACTCTATAAAGGTTTTGTTTGCGATATACCAAATGTCGAGCAAAAGATGGCTCAATTTCCCGATCCGGAAATGCAGGTTACAGACTTCTTAAGATCGGTACGTACCAGAGAGAAGTTTGCATTAAATGAAATCAATGGGCACAGATCGGCAACCCTGGTTAATCTTGGAGCAATTGCACTTAGACTAAATCGATCTTTAAGCTTTGATTCTGCAACGCAACGGTTTGTTAATGACGATGCTGCAAACAGACTAATTTCGCAACCTATGAGAGGCCCATGGTCTATATAACCAAAAAGAAATGAAAAAACTCAATATTTTATACGTCCTTCTATTATTTCATACCGTATTATACGGTCAATTACCGAAAGGTAGAACTACAGATACTAAGATTGCAGACGTTCTGGCGTTGCAACCTGCTGCCGAAAAAGGAAAGTTTCTTGATGCTATGCAAGAATTAAAAGGCTTTTCTGCTTCTGAAGTTGCTACATTACTTTCACAATTAAGACCTCAGGGAGGTGGAAGAAATCCGGAAATAGAATATCTTACCAATAGCTATTCTTTATATGTTCAAAAAAACGGGCAAGAACAAGACCGGTTAACTTTTGTATCAGGATTGATTGAAAGTTTAAATAAAATAAAAGACAAAAATCTACAGGGATATGTTCTACAGTTAATACAAAACTGTGGAAAAGACGAAGCTGTAGAAGCTGTTTCAAAATATCTGAACGACAGTTTCTTAGCCGAAAAAGCTGGCAGGGCTTTAACAAGCATAGGATCAGCAAAAGCAGAATCAGCATTGGTAGGCGCATCAAAGAATCCTTCTAATGAAAAATCTGCTATTGCTATTGTAACCGCTTTAGGTGCTTTAAAATCTCAGAAGGGAGAACAGCCAATTATCAATCTATTATCGAAATACAATTCTGCTGATTTTCAAAAAACTGCTTTAAATGCTCTAAGCCAAATCGGCCAACCGGCTTCGGCACAAGTATTCGAAAGTAAAATAAAAGCAGCAAACTATGCTTATAGCTCTATTGATGAAATGGGATTAGCGCTGAAATATGCACAGGCACTAATTAACAATAAGCAAGAAGATGTTGCGATTAATTTAGCTACCGTAATCTACAATCAGCCCAATGTTGCACCTAATTATAAGAGCGCAGCACTAAAGATGCTTGTAAAGAAAAATCCTGAGAATTATAAAAATGCACTGTTTAAAACTGTACAGGAAGACAATAGTGCTTTATACAGAAATACTGCACTGTCTTTGATTAATGAAAACTGGGGAAACCAGGGTAATACCAAGTTAATCAGTCTTGTTTCTAAAGCTAAACCCGAAGTTCAGGAAGCGGTATTGAGAAATATAGCTCAGTCGGGTAATTCTTCAAATTATAAGAAAATAGAAAAATTAGCTAAGAGCAAATTAGCCGGTCAGTCTAAAATTGCTGCTTTAACCACTTTAAATACGCTAAACAAGGATCAATCAGTCAAATTTCTGATTAAGCAGTTAAATTCTGCAGATCAGGAAACAAATCAGGCTATCAAATCCATTTTATTAACTTCCAAGTCTACGAACCTAATCAATGAGGTGAATGCTGCTTTACCAAAAGCATCAGAAAATGTACAGGTCGAATTACTGGATGTTATTGAACAAAGGAACAATGGAACTTCTGCAAAATTTGTTTTACCATTGTTAGATAGTCCTAATCAAAAAGTAAAAGATGCTGCTTATAAAGCATTTGCTTCTGTGGCAACACCAGACAATATTAAAGTAATTGTAGAAAGACTTGATAAAGCAAATAAGCCGGAGATTAAATATCTGCAGGACGCCCTTGTGCAAGCAATTAATACCAGCGCTCAACCAGAGTCGGAAGTAAAAGCACTGTCTAAGGAAATTGCTTCAAAAAATGAATCTATCGCGATTAACTACCTTCCGGTTTTCGCGAAAGTTGGAGGTACAGAGAGTTTAAAATCTGTACAGCCTTACCTTCAATCGACC
>NZ_JBEBVH010000046.1:0-19481 GCF_040392825.1 Pseudopedobacter sp. | reverse complement strand
AGATTTAGTATTGATTATTGTTTATGAGAAACATTAGTGCTTATAAAGAACCGTCATGGGCGCTTGGTTTTATATCACTCCAATCCCCCTGAATTTTAAGTACTTTTTCTATGATATCTCTGGCAACCCCTTCTCCGCCATTCTTTGGAGAAATGTAATGTGAAATTTCCTTAATCTCTTCTACCGCATCTTTAGGACAAACAGCCAGGCCAGCCAAACGCATAACCTGTAAATCGGGAATATCATCCCCTACATAAACCATTTGTGAAGGTTCCAAATGATGTTCTACCTGATATTTATTAAAAACAGCTATTTTATCGGAAACACCTAAAAAAATATCTGTTATCCCTAATCCCAGCAATCGCTTTTGTACTCCCAGAGATTTAGCTCCCGAAATGACAACAATCCGGTAACCTTTTTTTACAGCCAATTGTAAAGCATAACCATCTTTAATGTTAAACTGCCTTAACTGTTCACCATTTTCGGTTACTAAAACATTACCATTAGTCAATACTCCATCAACATCAAAAATAAATGTTCTGATTTGGTTGAGTTGATGGAGCATCTTAAAAATATTTTTTTGATTTTGATTATTGGTTATCTCGCCATTCGTAAACCCATGCAGACTGAATTTGCTCCAGATGCCCTTCGTTACATTCTTCTTTTGTACCGGCAAAATTTGGAATTTCTAAAACCCAGTTCATTAAATCTGTAAACCTGATACGATAGATTTTCGACTCATTGAAATCGTCTCCAAATTTCTCATATAAGCCCATAGCTATATCTTCGTAATCATTCCAATGAATTGGTAATGCAAACTTTTCGTTGTTCATCTAAAATTAGTTATTAATGTCCCAAAAACTGAGATTGGTCTGGAATAGTTATTTCAATATTTCCGTCAATCATTACGCATTGACAGCCTAGTCTTGAGTTAATTCTTGGATTTACGGCTCTGTCTATGAAATCTTCTTCTTTATCTGAGATTTCCTGAACATTGTCTTCTCCCGAATTTACGTATATATGGCAGGTACTGCAACCACAAACACCACCGCAGTTATGTTGAAGCTCTATCCCGTTTTCAAGACAAACGTCCAATACAGACTCTCCTTCTGCAATGTCAAGCTCTACCGGGTTCAGACCTTTTTCTTCAAAATTTATTTTTACTTTATAAACGTTCATGTCGATGCAAAAATAACAATTTATTTATGCTAAGCCCGATTTTCGTCATACATTTTAACAATGCGCTGACTGATTAAGCGATACAATTCCTGCTTATCCAAATCAGATGACAGCATATCTAGATGTTTCTGCATTGTATTCTTATCATGTCTCCTTGCAGGACCAGTTTGTACATCTTTCGGAGTTGCCTGAAGCACTTTGTTTGCAGTCTCCAGAATAAGCGGCTTAATATAATCGAAGCTTAAATTGTATTTTTCTAAAATATCGCTTGCTATAGAATATAAATGATTGGTAAAATTACAGGCAAATACTGCAGAAATATGTAAGTTCATCCTTTGTGCAGAGTCTGCCTCTTCCACTTTTTTTGTTATCTGACCAACTACCCGTTTCAAGTCAGTCAAAACATCAGGACGGCAGGCTTCTAAAAAAAAGGGAATTTCTGAAAAGTTTATTGCTACATCTTTCGAAAAGGTTTGCAGCGGATAGATAACTCCAACTTGCTTCGCATAGGGTTTTAAAACATTTATTGAAGTAGATCCGGAGGTATGAACTACTATTTGATGGTCTCTCGGTTTCAGTGATGAAGCTACCTGTTCAATAGCTTCGTCACTTACCGTTATAACAATTAAGTCTATTTCTTCTTTTATCTGAGATAAATCGCTAATAGAGTTCCCTCCTATCTCAAACGACAAATCTGCAGCTTTTTCTACGGTTCTGTTCCAAATTTGCCTTACCGGGTGCCCTGCCATAATAAAGGCTTTAGACAAGTGCCAGGCAACGTTTCCAGCTCCTAAAATAGCAATGTTCATATTAATTATTTCAATTCTTTAGACCTTCTAAAGATAGAAATAATGAATCCAATAACCATAATAATCGTTCCGCCCCAGAATAAATTGATATAAGGGAACATCACGGCTTTCAATACAATCCAATCTTTTTTATCTTCTTTTGGCTTCTGATAAACGGTAAGCTCCAATTTATCTTTTTGAGGAAGAACATTAGTAAATCTTAATTTAAGTCCTGCTTCATCTACTTTTTTACCAAAATCAACTTTCGTATTCCCTTTTATTAAGAAGATAGGCTCTACATTATAAGTACCGCCAGCATTAATTACTTCCAGCTGCATACCTATAGCCACATCTTCTTTATTAAGTGGAATATTTTGAATGGTCGCATTTCTATTGACTCCCTTTACAATTACTTTTGATTCTCTTAGCCTGATGGTATCACCTACAGAAACTTCATGAGGAACAGGTTCTTCGTAATGGTCGTCTTCAGAATGATCGCTATGCTCATCATGAACATGTTCTTCTTCTTTTAAAGGAACACTGCTTACGTGAGTATAAATGTCATGAAGTAAATAATGTTTGGTATCAGGAGAAGCAACTATCTGTCTCATTTTTGCGTTTTGCTGTGCATGAGGATACAGATTAAAGTTTTCCTTTACATTACCCTTATCATCAAAAGTTCTATAATTTACTCTATAATAAGTATTTACTCCTGATGTAGAATCCCCAAGATAGGTCACAGTATACCTGTCCATCTTTATTGGCTCGTTCTTATAAAGAATAATGTTCTCTCGAGGGTTATTATTCTTCGCAAATTCATCTCCAAAACCAATACCTGTATTATTAACAGAAACAACTTTACTGGTTGCTGCTGCTACCAGAGCTCCAATTAAAAGCATACCAAAGCCAATATGTGCGATGGAAGAACCCGCCAGTTTCCACTTTCCTTTTATGGCTTCGCCTAAAACTTTAGCATTGCAGATAATTGAAAATACTGCCGACCAAACTAGCAAGATGTATCCTAAATTGTGATACACATCGGTGATATACACAAAAACTCCGGCAATTAGTATAGAAGCAACCAGCGAAACGACAATACTGATATAGAACTTTCCAGCTTCGGTACGTTTGTATTTAAGGAATTGAGAAAAAGCCGATAAAATAGCTACTATAACAAAAAATGCTAACTGCCATTTGTTGTAGTGCTGAATTACATCTGTTGGTGGGGCCACGTCTGTACCAAATATTTTATTAAATACCGGAATAGATGTCGTTGCTATAATTTGAATACAAGATACTGATAAAGTAATTGCACCTATAAATAACCAAAATTCTCTGGAATACGTTTCCTCGTCTTTTTTACTGATTGGGAAATTTTTCCAGTGTCTGATGATTTGATATAATGGAATGATTACAAAAACCCCCATAAATATCAACAACTGCGTATCCATTCCCATAGATGTAAATGCATGTACAGAAGTTTCGCCAAGGATACCACTTCTGGTTAGGAAAGATGCATAAAGTACCAGTATAAAACTGATAATAATTAAGAATAGTGCTGTAAAGTAGCTATGACCGGTGTTTTTATACGCAACTAAAACGTGAACCGCAGCTATAAGTGTTAACCATGGAATAACAGAAGCATTCTCTACCGGATCCCATGCCCAGAAACCACCGAAATTAAGTGCTTCATAGGCCCAGAATGACCCCATAATAATACCTGTTCCCAATACGACTACGGCAAACAAAGACCATGGTAAGGCATATCCTATTAATTCTTTGTAGCGCTTAGTCCACACACCTGCTATAGCATAGGCAAAAGGAACTATCATAGCTGCAAAACCTAAAAATAATGTTGGAGGGTGAATAACCATCCAATAGTTCTGCAACAATGGATTTAATCCATTTCCGTCTGCTATCAGCGATAAATAATCTGCTCTTGCGAAAATAGGAGCTTCAACAGCATTTCTTAGCAGGATAAAAGGTGACGAACCTATTTTTACACCAAAAATTTCTACACCAATCAGCATCGAGCAAAGGAAAGCTTGAGATAATGCTATAACAGTCATTACAGAACTTTCCCACGACTTTGTTCTGAATATCAGGACAAACCCCAATACCGCCTGCCAGAAGGCCCAAAGCCAAAAGCTTCCTTCCTGACCTTCCCAGAAACTGGAAATGATATAATATACAGGCAGGGTCCTGGAAGAGTGAGACCATGCATAATGGTATTCGAAATAGTGATTATATATGATATAGAAAAGACACGCACCAATTCCAACTATAGCGGCTCCGTTTAATAAAAAACTAAAACGTCCAATTTTAGTCCAGGATTCATCTTTATTTACAGTTGCGAAATAATAACTTACTAAAGATAAAAGCGATGTTCCGAAGGAAAGTATGATAAAGAACTGTCCTAGTTTACCAGGCAATAGGTGTTCACCTACAAATTGTATATCCATTTAAAAATTTAGCTAACGGCTTTAACTTCTTTTATTTCTACCTTATCGTCTGTATATTTTGATGGGCACTTCATTAATATTTTAGTTGCCTGAAAACTGTCACCAACCATTTTTCCTGTTAGAACAATTTGCTCGGAACGCTCAAAATCTTGCGGCTTACTTCCGGCAAACACGACTTTACATTCCTTCCCATTGTTGTCTATCATGTAAAAAGAAAAATGATTTGCATCTACCTGAGGGTTGTATACCACCTCTTTATTCAATTGCAACTTACCCACCACATGCAATTCTTTCTGGGTTTCTTGGGCATCGGAAAAAGTTCCGTAAGTGCTGCTATCTGCGTAAGTACTCATAATTACGCCTATAGCTATTGCTATAATAACTATTCCGATAATTGAACTCCTTTTCATAAAAATCGAAGTATTTTAAATTTAACCAATTACAAAAATACAAAACGATAATGCTAGACAGGAAATATATCAAGAATGTTATCTTAATTAGAATTGTTCTAAACTAATTAAGATGTTCCAAAATTTTAGAATAAAGCGTTTCTTCTTTAAACGGTTTAACTAAACAGCCATCTATACCAGCTTTTTTGTAAGTAATAACATCGTCTTCCATTGAATTGGCGGTTATTGCAACTATCGGCAGTTTCGCTTTTTCTCTTTCCGGATAACTTCTGATTTCCTTGGCCAGCTCGACACCATCCAGCTTAGGCATTTGTATATCTGTCAATAAAATGTCGTAATGCCTTGTTTTAAAAAGTTCCAGGGCTTCTAAACCATCTCTGGCTTCATCAAAAGCGACACCCCATTTTTTAAAAATAGCTTTTAACAGCATAATGTTCATCAGATTGTCATCGGCAACCAGTATCTTTTTATCCAAAAGTTGATTGTTATCCATCGGGTTTACAGTCTTTCCTGCCACAAATTGGGTTTCTTTAGTTTGCATAACTTCTTTACAATTGCTGTAAGGGATTTCAAAAAAGAACTTAGAACCTTTACCTACTTCACTTTCTACACCTATAAAACCACGTTGCGATTCTATAATTTTCTTACAGATAGCCAGTCCTAAACCAGTTCCGTTATGCCTGTTATGATCGTTCTTATTTATGATTTGTGTAAATTCATCAAAAACCATATTAAGGTTTTCTTTTTCTATCCCTATCCCTGTATCTATAACCTCAATCCTCATTACACAATTTTCACTGATTACAGCATTAATTGTTACAGAACCACTTTTGGTAAATTTCACAGCGTTGGTTACCAAATTTATAACAACCTGCTTCAAACGGTATTCATCTCCATTTAACCGGATATTCTGATCGAAATGGTAGTTTACCAAAAGTTGCAGATTTTTCTTATCGGCATGGATTTTAAGGGTCGAAACAATATCATCTATTGTCTTTCTGGGAAAAAATGGAAAATTCTGGATATTCAATTTACCCGTTTCTATTTTAGAGAGGTCCAAAATATCATTGACTATGGACAATAAAATCTGCGATGCACTTTGTACCGACACTAATTGTCTTCTTTGGTCATCAGAAAGTTCACTTTTCTCTAGTTGTTCCGAAAAACCGAGTATGGAATTGAGAGGGGTCCTGATTTCGTGACTCATATGCGCCAGAAAATCTGTTTTTATTTTGGTCTGCTTTACAGCCACCTCTTTTGCTTTTTTTAATTTCTTTTCATTTTTATATAAAGACCAGATATTTAAAAGGATAATAAGTACCAGAATAACGCTAATTAATAAAACATTTTCATAAAACTTATCAATAATATCTAAGCTTTTTTTAGTTTCTGTTTTTAGTTTTTCGGTATTATATCTCTCAATATCTAAACTCTTTAAAGTTTGCAATGCTTCTTTTAGCTTTACTAATAACTGGTTATTACTTATAAATAATTCGGTTTGTTTTGCATGAAGTTTTTTGTGATTATTTACTAACCTTTCTACAACACTATTCAAAACAAGATTATACTTTTTAATATTTTCTGCTTGTTTTGCTCTATTTGCCCACGCTTCGTCCGAATCCAGTTCTGTTTTTATATTCTTATTTTTCAGTGTATCAAAATCCAGATCCTTATTATAAATCGCATCTTTAATTCTTCCAAAGAGCTTTTTATTAGTCTTTACCGGAACAATGTTGGTTGTTGAAGTAACATAAACGGATTCTAAATGCCTGATATCCGCAGGAAGCAAAGTGGGCCTAATGTCTTCTGTGCCTATATTTTCCTGAAGCTTTCCGGCGTAAATAATTAAAGAATCGTTTAGAGTTTTCAGTGAAACAAAAACTCGCATTCTTTCAATCTTTTGTTTCATCAGACTATCCAAGCCATTATTCACTTGAGTTTGCTCATTTAAATAATAGTCCAGGCTATCTATCCAGATGTTCATTTTATTCAAAGATTGCAGATACTGTGCGTAATAGTTTTCCCGCTTGGTAACGGCAAAAAGCTGAAGGTTATTTTCTATCTTCAATAATTGGTAAAAACTACTATCAATCAGCGAAGCGTATCTGTCGTTTCTTTTAAATTCAACAAAATTTTGCTCGAATTTGGCCTTAGCACTTTTCCTGTTAGCCAAACTTATCAATAGAAAGAAAAGAATAAACGACAATATCAGCAGCAACAGCCAACGATATATCGATGTAATTTTTTTCATACAATAATTTCCCAGTTCAATGATGTACCTGTTATACCCTGTAACAATGTGAATATTTTTCCCCTTTTTACCTCAGAATTGACACAATATTCTTTTCACGTTACTTTGCTTCTATTCGAAGAAACCTTATCTCAAATATTCAGAAGTGATATTTAATGATTTACACTCCTGATATCCATTCCTTTAAAAACAAGATTTATACCCATTAACAATCAATAAAAAAAGCCTCTGCTTTACATGCAAAGGCTTCAACTAAATTCAGCAATTTCGTTAATCTACACGGGTAAATACTTCCGTTCTTCCTATTAAAGAAATACCTACATACCCTCTAACATTTAATTTATTTTTGCCATCCAGCGTCATTTTACAGCTATATGTTTTTCCCGACTTAGGGTCATAAATGGTTCCATCTTCCCAGGTTCCATTTTTGTACTCAAAACCCTTTAAAATTTCAAGGCCCAATAATGGTCTGCCCTTTAATTCCCCGGAAGGATT
Source organism: Pseudopedobacter sp. (assembly GCF_040392825.1). Classification (NCBI taxonomy): domain Bacteria; kingdom Pseudomonadati; phylum Bacteroidota; class Sphingobacteriia; order Sphingobacteriales; family Sphingobacteriaceae; genus Pseudopedobacter; species Pseudopedobacter sp. The sequence goes on along the minus strand of NZ_JBEBVH010000046.1, from coordinate 11,896 downwards.
TTTACTATCCTTTTTAGGCTGTCCGCTCTCATCGTTCGGATTTTTAAGCCAAGCGAGCTTACCATAATATTTATTTCCTTTTTTATAGATCTGAAGGTGAGCTTCTTTATCTTTATTTAACCACTTTCCTATGATTTCATCAGACTTTTGAGCCAACACGACTGTGCTTGTAAAAATAAAAGCGAATAGAATTACTACTTTTTTCATGTCTTTGGGATTATATAATTAAATATAAAAATTATTATGCTTGCATAAAAAATTACCTGAAATATAACACGACATTGTTACCATTGTTTGATTGTTATATTCAAAACTTATATTTAATGCTGGTGTTTTTATGGAAATAACGGCCGACATTTTATTAGTATGACAGATAAATACCTGTATCTCCTGTTTTCTCTTTTTCTATGTTTTAAATCACATGCACAAAAACCATTCTATGGGCTTAGTGAAAAAGAATGGCAAAAAAACAATATTCAGGACTCTTCTAAACTAATGTACAGTGTATTTCTCGTTGGCGATGCCGGTTATCTATCCCCTAAAAAAGGAAGTATTGTGTTAAACATTCTTCAAAACGATGTCAGTGCGTCGAATAAAGATGATGTTCTGATTTTTTTGGGGGATAATGTTTATCCGTCGCCTATGGAAAGAAACCGATCTAAATCTGATTCAAAAAAAGAAGCTATTTTACTGGAACAATTGAAGGTTGCGAACAAATTTAAAGGAAAAACTTTCTTTATTTCTGGTAATCTGGATTGGAAAAAAGGCAATGCGGGTATCTTAAATGAGCAGCTATTTGTAGATGCTTATCAAAAGCACTCTGCTTTTTTTCCCAGAAACAGCAACTCGATAGTGGAAAAGGTAGATCTGAACACTGATCTCAGCATTATTTTTATTCATTCGGAGCTATTACTGGATAAGCACAAAACTTTCCCTTCAGAAAGACAGGACGCTTATACAGAGATTGAGAAAATGATTAATCAAAATTCTAAGCGAAATATTTTAATTGCCCAGCATCATCCCATTTATTCAACCGGAGTACATAGTGGCTTCTTTTCTCTTAAAGACCATATTTTTCCACTTACCAATATCAACAGGAATTTGTATCTCCCCTTACCTATTGTTGGCTCTCTTTATCCGGTTATCAGGCAATATGGTGTATCTAAGCAGGACTTAAACAATCCTCAATATCAGCATATGAAGAAATCACTTGTGAATATTGTAAAGGATAAAAAGAATATTATTATTGCGAGTGGACACGAACACGCCCTACAATTAATTAAAGATGCGGATATTAATCAGATAATAAGCGGAGGGGGAAGCGTAAACAGGAAAGTTTTTAATGTGGAGCCTGCTCTTTTCGGAATCGGCAGTTTAGGTTATGCTAAACTAAACTATTATGAAAATGGGCAATGTTGGGTAGAATTTTATATTCCTGATGAAAACAAAAATGGTGGTACTTTAATTTACAAAAAACCTTTATATGGTTTGCAGGGAGATAAATCGGATATTGCGGAGGAAAAAGCTATTGATTATAAGGATTCTACCAAATTAGTTGCTGCCGGAAGTGAGTATGCTTCGTCCAGAAAAAAAGAAAAAACTTTTGGTAAACAATATAGAAAGAGCTGGACCACTCCTGTTCGCCTTCCCTATCTTGATCTTACTCGGGAGAAAGGGGGGCTAAGCGTAATAAGCTCTACGGACAGCGCACTGATTTTGCAGGACAAAAATGCTAACGAATATACTTTTAGATTAATCAACAGCAATCCTCACGACCTATTACCCAAAGGATTTGACGCAACTATTGTTGAAGATATTATACGGGACCAAACTTCTACATCTCAACCCTATGGTGCAGTAATTGTAGATTATCTTGCTCAAAAAGCCGGTTTGCCTGCCTTAGGTTCACAAATATTTTATCTTCCTTACACGCGTTTGTTAAAAGAAAATTTGTCCGGTTTTGGAGGACACATCGGTATTCTTGAAAGGAAAATCAAAACAGATAAGCTAATTGATACAGATACGCTTTATCACAAGCTTGATAATCATCCTCATGTCAAAGTAGATCAAAAAGAATATGTAAAAACCAGGCTTTTTGATTTACTTATTGGAGATTACCACCGAGATGAAAACACCTGGTTATGGCAAGCTAATACAAAAGGATCAGCAACTATTTATACTCCGATTAGTAAAAACAGGAAGCAATTTTTCACAAAAATAGATGGTTATGTGCCCTCTTTTCTAAAAAAACTAGTACCAGAAATTCAAACTTTTGATTATAGTATAAAAAAGCCAGAAAAATTAGCTATTTCTGCAAGAAATCTGGATAGAAATCTTTTGAATGAACTTTCAGAAGAAGAATGGCTGAAAACTGCCAATTATTTAAAAAATAATCTGGACGACCAGACTATAAAAATGGCTGTAAAACAGCTACCTAAAGAATCTTATGAAATTGATGGTATTGAGCTTGAGGAGAAACTAATTGCCAGAAAAAACAATCTGACGGAAACGGCAAAAAAATATTATCGTACGCTTTCAAAAGACGTTAAGATTGTAGCTACAAACCAATCTGATAAAATTGTGGTTAAGAGAAATGGAGATTCTACTTCTGTATCGCTAACCTCGTTTGGCAGAATCTTCGTTAACAAGGATACCCGACAGTTACAAATATATTCTCTTGATGGAAATGATAGCTTATTCGTTTCCGGCATTTCAAAATCACCGATAAAATTAAGATATGTGGGTGGCGATGGTATAGACTATGTTGAAAACAAATCAAAAAACAAAAAGCTGTTTGTTTATGACAACTACAAGTCCGAAATTCAAAACGCGCAACCGGCAAGACTTATTCTTACCGATGAAAAGTGGGTGAATGATTTTTCCAGGAATGACTTTATTTACAATAGGTCTGGCTTCTCTCCTAACGCCATGATTTATAACGCTACAGATTTTGTTAGTATCGGAATTTCTCATCAGATCAGAAACCGGGGTTTCAGAAAAGAGCCTTATTCATTTGAACAAAAAGTTGGTGCTTTGGTTGCTCCGAAAACTGGTGCGCTGGAATTAAAGTATCTTAGCACTTTTTATTCGCTTTTTTCAAACAACATCGATCTGGTATTAACCGGAAGATATATTGGCCCCGCATATGATTTTAATTTTTATGGAAATGGCAATAGTTCGGATAATTTAAACGATTTGAAATATTATCAGGTAAGATCTAAGAATGCTAAATTTAATACTTTTCTGCAAAAACGCGTATCAGACAAAATAACATTCGGGCTGGGCCCCGGCATGTCTTATTTCCATATTTTAAAACAAAAAGAATATCATTTCCTAAATGAATATGCTGTCAAAAACCCCAGTACAGATTGGTTCTTAAATTTTAGCAGTTATCTTAATTTCGACTTTTCTGATAATATTTTTTATCCCAAAAATGGATGGAGATGGACTAACAGCATTAGTTATTCTTCTCAAATAAGTAATAATAAATATCAGCATGTGAATTTAAAAACGGATTTCAGAACTTATTATACACCGTCTGTAAATATTCCTTTTACATTTGCATTACGTGTAGGCGCCAGCACCAATATTGGTGATTATAATTTTTATCAAGCCAATACACTCGGAAACCTGACAAATCTGAGGGGGTACAGAGCAGACAGATATTCTGGCAGAAGTACTATTTACAGTAATCTGGAAGGCAGATTAAAGCTCACAAAAATCAGGAGTTACTTTCTTGCCGGCGATATAGGTTTATTTGGCTTTTACGACACCGGACGTGTCTTTTCGAATAATTTAGAAACAAGCAAATGGCATAGTGGCTATGGCCCAGGCGTATGGATAAATTTCTTTGATAATTTACTGGTTTCTTTGGGATATGGTATCTCTTCGGAAGATAAAGTGTTTTCGTTGAATATTGGTTTCAGGTTTTAATTGGAGGTTGTTTGAAAAGTTCTACATCTTTTAGGCAGGTCCCAATGATATCTAAAGAGGAGGAATCTCCATCAGAAGTTTTTCTGAAGAAGATTTCTCCAATATGGTTGAACTTTAAATTACACTAAAATATTTATTGTACTACAGCTTGATGATGTTTTAAACGCTCTTCTCTCACCAGCCCCTCCAGAAAATAGTAATCTGCATAATTAATGGGCACATCTATCTCGCTATTTTTGGGATAATGACCTGTACTATGGTCTAATATGAACCCTTTATTCATACCGTCTGCAGATTTATATTTGGAAGCAATTGTTGCTGTTATCTTTTTGGCCAGTTTTAAATAATCTTCTTTTTTGCTATAAGTACTTAATTCATATAAAGCAGAAGAAATAACGGCTGCTGCAGAAACATCTCTTGGTTCATCAGGTATTTTTGGCGCATCAAAATCCCAATACGGAATTAAATCTTTCGGCATATTTTTATTCGAGAAAATAAATCGAGCTATATTTTCTGCCTGAGCCAGATATGCCGGATTCTTGGTATATCTGTAACACATGGTATAACCGTATATACCCCACGCCTGACCTCTTGCCCAGGCCGAATCATCCGAATATCCCTGATGTGTGTTTCTCTTCTCTACTGCTCCCGTTTCCGGATTATAACTTATAACATGCCAAGTGCTGTAATCTGGTCTAAAATGATTCTTCATTGTGGTATTAGCGTGTTTAACCGCTATATCATGATAAGTAGAATCTCCTGTTAATCTGGTTGCTTCAAATAGAAGTTCCAGATTGAGCATATTATCTATAATTACCGGAAAATCCCACTTATCACTGTTATGATCCCAGGATCTTAATGCGCCAACTTTCGGGTTGAATCTGGTAATTAAGGTTTTTGCAGATTGAACTATGACGTCCTTGTAATGCTGATTTCCCGTTAATCTGTAACCATTCCCAAAACTACAGTAGATTTTAAATCCCATATCATGTGTAGTTCCGTTCATTTTTTCCTTCTCTATAAGGGCAGTAAATTTTTCAGCCTGCACTTTTCTATCCTCGTCTTTTGTGAGCTCGTACAAATACCAAAGATTGCCAGGGAAAAATCCGCTTGTCCAGTCCTTTGATGCTACCAATCTCAACTCGCCTTGTTCTACTGTTCGTGGCGATACCAGCATTCCGTTTTTATTATTTGCTTTTGGAATTTCGGTAAGCAATAAGTTTGTTTGACTTTGGGCATGTTTAACTATTTTCTGCGTGTGGATAGCTGTAGAACATGAAGATAAAGCCAGCGCTACAAATACAGCTAATCCGCCCAATTTATTCTGATTAAGTTTCATCTGTTTCTTTTTATGTGTTTATTATAAATTACATCTGGTTTGTTCTCCCGAATACCTTTTAAACAATATCGAACAGGTATTTAGACCTTACTTCACATCCAGATTAAAGGATATTTCACAGGCATATTTCTTACTACTTCTTCCACAGTGAGCTGATGCTTTAATTTTGCCCATGTAGAAAACCAATCTTTTTTGTTATAAACAGAAGCTCCAAAAAGCAAGAACGGATGAGCTACCGGCCATTCTTCCCAGTACATAACATCTGGCTTTAAAGGCCATTTGGATTTGTCTACCACAAAAGGATAGATAAATTCTATTCCATTCTTTATAGACACACCTTTATTGGTTTTATAATTCCAAAGATTATTCTCTTTTGTTGACAGGATATGAACTAACGCTGTCATGGCATCTAAATTAAAAAGCGAATATCCGTAAGGTTTTGTCCTTTTCATCTCCAAAGGAAAACTACCATCTTTTGCCATTTGATTAGGCAACAGTACTTCTTTATAGCGTTTTGAGGAAAACTCCTGCAGTTCTTTATTTCCGGTAAGTTTAGAAAAAGCCGCTATCTGCAGTACAAAGCAGGTCCCATGATTGTTGGCAGCATTCATTTCCGCGTTTCCGTAAGGATGGGTCATTAACCATGTTAAATACTGGCTAAACCAATCTTTAACATTTGCCACCAAACCAGCATCCAATTTATCAGACAAAATAAAAACACTTTGTGCTACTTCTATCAAATGAATGGTATCTATAATCCCAATCCCTCTTCCTGTAAATCGGCCTTTTATTGCTTGCGCATAAAGTAAATTAGGATTCATCCTCGTGTTGTTGGCAACAAACCATGCTTTTAAATGCTCCTCAATTTTAGAAAGATATTTCTTATCGCCGGTAATTCTGTATGCAGAGGCCAGAGATCCAATAATTCTTCCAAATCTGATCATTGCTAGCCTATGGGCAACGAAATTATCAGGATTTGTCATCCCATCTTTTTGGATATAAGGCCCGTCCGGATTTTGCGGATCCGGCCACCAGTAATCACCTTCAGAGAAAAAGTCGTTTTTCCCTCCTGCACTTCTGCTGCTACTGGCTGCAGTAACCGTTATTGGTTCTTGCTGCATAGCCCATGCTGCTTCTTCCAGAACATCGTTCTTGATTACCTTAACCGCCTCTTTATAAAATTTGGAGTTGGATTTTCCTATGGTAGGAAAACTCAATGAAACGACGATGAAGAGAAAAGATAGCCTAAAATATTTTTTCATGATTATAAGTTTATAAATACCGTAGGAACGCCTTCAGATCTGGCAGAAACTACACTTTTTCCATTATTTTTAATCACTCTGATAATTGCTCTTCCATTATACATCTGCAAATAATTAGAACCTGTAGAAGTCCCCTGGTTATCAATTAATTTGCCATCTCCGGCCAATTCAAAACTAACATAGTTCGCAGCTTCTAAACATTGAGCATTATTTGCATCAAACAATTTTACTTCTAAAGTTGCAATTCCATTTTCGTCCGCAATTTTCTCTAGGATAAGCTTTGCTGGTTTGCCCCATTTAGCGGTTTGGTAATATTGTGTAATTTCGTCTGTAAGTACTGTTTTGCCTTTCTTAGCAATTACCTTAATCGTATTTTTACCTTCGTTAAAAACAACATTCCATCTTAAACCTGCAGCAGGAAAATTCTGGCTGTTTCTCTTTTTAACTCCCATACTCTTTCCATTGAAAAAAAGCTCTGCTTCGTCACAATTTGAGTAAGCCTTTACTACTTTTTCTTCGCCTTTTTCTCCCCATCTCACAGGCCAGTTATGACCAGAAATGTGCAACATTGGTTCTTTTGTCCAATAAGATTGAAAAACATAATAGGCTTCCTTTTTTGTAAAATCGCGTTCTACAACACCTTTTTGGTTCATATAAGGAACAGGATTTTCTGGTCTAACCGGAGTAGAAAAATCTTTGAAAGGCCAATAAGCTGCTCCCGTTAACCAGGGCATTGTTTCCTGTTCTTTCAAATGCCAGTCTATTAAATTACAAATATAGCTCTCGCTCCAGTCTCCGTCTTTAGAAAAACGGGCCTCGCCACCATAAAAAGTCGCATCTCCAGCTCTTTCATCTGCACCCGCACCAATTTTTAACCTGTTAACTATTTTCTCCGGTTCTTCAGAATTTCTTCTGGCATGGCTATCGCCTCCCCACTCTACATGCAGAAAATGGTTTACTTCTTCCATTTCTTTTTTAGAGACTTCTTTGTATTCCTGATAGATTCCTCTATACCAACCTGCCCAAATAGAAGGAGAATACACATCTACAATATCTTTACAGAAATCGCACCTTCTAATGGCTGTTTTTCTTGTAATATCTAATTTATGGCTTAGTTCATGAAGTTCTTTCATGAAGGCTCTAATCTGTTCTTTGTCGAAATGTGTAAAGTCTCCCGGCCAATCATTTTCATTACCCAATCCCCAGATAATTATTGAAGGATGATTATAATGCTGTTCTATCATATTGGTCAGCATTCTTCTGGCCTGTGCCTTATAAACTTCGCCACCTAAACCACCACGACACCACGGAATTTCTTCCCAAACCAAAATCCCCAATCTGTCACATTCTTCCAATACGATTCTGGATTGCTGATAATGACCTAATCTGATAAAGTTAACGCCCATATCCTTCATCATCTTTATCTCGGTTTTAATCATCTCCTCTGTCATAGCCGCAGCCACTCCGGCATGATCTTCGTGTCTGTGGGTACCTCTCAACAACAATCTTTTTCCGTTCAGCATGAACGGACCTTTTTGAACAAATTCAAAATGTCTGAAACCGACTTTTTCTGTATGCTTATATTCCTGTCCATCTGCATTCACAGTGAGCTCCACAGTATATAACTGAGGCTGATCTGGCGACCAAAGCGCAGGTTTGTTCAATTTTGCAGTCCAAAGCTCCTGATTGGAATCAGATAACGAGATATTATTTTTGCCTGTAAAAACAGTTTCACCTTGTGGATCTTTTACCAATACGTTTACATTCGCTGTTTTTATAGCGTTAGGATTATAAAATCGTCCTGTAATTTTCAGCTGCCCCGATTTGCCCCGAGAGTCAACTTCTGCTAATGCAAAAAGTTTGTCTACAGAAACTTCTGGGGTATAAACCAGATTTAAATAGCGATAAATACCTCCATACAAGTTAAAATCTGATAAGTCGGACGGAATCATCTCTAAATCACGGGAATTATCGCATCTGATTGCAATGGGAATTTCTCCTTTAAACCGAGACTTGAAAAGCTTGTCTTTTTTAAATGTTTCTACGGCTTCGGTAATATCTATGGTAAATTCGTCATAACCACCAACATGACTTCCTACTTTAGTAGTATAAATATAAACCTCTGTTTTTTGTCCGGCGCCTTCAAAATGTAATAAAATACGCCCTTTCTGATAAGGATTATCCAATTTAAGGGTCGTTCTGTACCATCCCGCTCCCTGATAATAATTAACTTTCGGATCTACCGCATCAATCTCATTAAAACAATGTGGTAAAAATACTTTAGACCATAAAGGAACAGTTTCTGAAGACCCCGGTTTTGCTGGTCGCATCGCTTCCCATACACTTCCTAAGTCTCCTTTTAAATATTCCCAATTTTGGGTTAGTCTTTTAGACTGCTGAGCAAATACTAACTGTCCGGCTAACACTAAAAAACTTATTAGTATAAGTTTAATTTGTACGGCACTAATCTTAAAAGGAATTTTCATTAAAACTTTATTTAGGGTTACTGTAGCAAACCTAAAATAAAGTCGTCTAATCTGGGTATATTTTCTTTAAAAAGAGGGGTAATTTTATAAAAAGAAGATAATCTTTTCTATAAAATTCAACTCTATTGGCCTGAAATAAACTCTGTTGGCGTTTTCCCAAATTGCTTCTTAAATTCTTTACTAAAATATTTCGGGTCTGTAAACCCTACAATGTAAGCAATTTCTGATATTGTTCCCTGCTTCTGCTCCATAAGTTGAAGTGCTCTTTTCAAGCGAAAAGACTTCATAAAATTGTTTACAGTAAGACCCGTTATTGCTTTAATTTTTTTATAAAATATAGGTGTACTCATTCCTATTTCATAAGCAAAGTCATTTACTCCAAAATCTGGATTACCTATATTCTGTTCTAATAAATGCAGGACTTTTTCAATAAATTTTCCATCTGGGTGTTCTATCTCTGGCTGGTTGGGTTCCAAACTAAGCCTTCGGCTAAACTTGCTTCGCATAATTTCCTGTGAAGCTACCATATTAGAAACTGTATATTTCAATTTATCTATTGTAAAAGGCTTGGTGATATAGGCATCAGCTCCTGTTTTTAATCCTTCCAGCTCATCTGCTTCTGAGGACCTTGCTGTTAATAGAATAACCGGAATATGGTTTGTTCTTTCGTCTGTCTTTATACCTTTGCAAAATTCAATTCCATCCATTACAGGCATCATTACATCACTTATAATGATATCCGGAATATAATTCATCGCTAACTTAAGGCCTTCACTACCATTTTCTGCAGTATACATTTTATACCTGTCTTTCAAAGTTTCTACAACAAAGTCTCTTACTTCTTTATTGTCTTCTACAACTAAAATGGCAGGTATATCTATTTCTGTTTCTGTATAACGACCTGTATCTCCAGAAAAAACCGTCTGTATATCATCGTTATAGGTTTCATCGTCAATAAATTGGAAGCCATCCAGATGCTCATGTCCTTTTTTCAAAATCAAACAAAATACGGTAGCTGTTTCAATATCTTCTACAATTAAATCGCCTTTATGAAGTTTTGCAATGCTTTTAGATAATGCAAGGCCAATTCCGGTTCCAATACTTCTTTGGTCGGTATCCTCCTGATAGAAGTCTGTAAAGATTTTCGTTTTGTTTTCTTTTGCAATTCCTTTACCACTGTCTATTATTCTAACCGAAATATCGTTTCTGTTCTCTTGTATTTTAATCTTTATCTTTCCGTTGTTTGGAGTAAACTTGAAAGCATTGGAGAGTAAATTATAAATAACTTTTTCTAATTGATTTTGATCTATATATGCCTCTATTACCGGGTTTTCGCTATAAAATTCATATTCTATTTCACCTTCTTTGGCTTTATACTGGAAAGACTGATAGATATCATATACAAAATCTACCAGATTAACTCTTTCTATTCTTAACGACATTCTCCCGGCTTCTACCTTACTAAAATCCAGAAGTTCGTTAATCAATTTGACCAACCGTTTTACATGCTTATCTATTCCAAGCAATTGATTTCTGAATGTCGAATTTGTTCCTATATCCTGTATGAGCTTTTCCAATGGCCCTAAAATCAAAGTAAGTGGTGTTCTGATTTCGTGAGAAACGTTTCGGAAGAAATCTATTTTAAGCTGGTGAATTTCATGTTCTTTTTTCAAAAGTGCTTCCATAATGAAATACCTGATGGAAACAAAGGCAATACCTGCAAGAACAGTTAAATAGAAAAGATAAGCCCACCAACTTTTCCAGAATGGAGGATAAATGGTGATATGCAATTTTTTGACATCGCTCCAAACACCATCATTATTGCTTCCCTTGTATAGCAAAGTGTAATCTCCGTCCGAGAGTTTATTAAAGGAAATATTTGATGATTGGAGCTCGTTCCACTGCTTGTCTATTCCTTCTAATTTGTAAGCATATCTATTTTTTTCAGGGCTAATATAATTAAGCACTGCCAGATCCAAACTAAAAACATTCTCGTTATATGGAATACCTATTTTTGATGTCTGCCAGATTGCTTTTTTTAATATTTTAGTTGTATCTCCGACAGATACAGGTTTATCCGACAAGCGCAAACTTGTTAAAATAACTTCTGGCTTGCTTTTGTTTTCTTTGATATCCTCTGGTCTGAAACTTAATAACCCATTAAACCCGCCAAAGAACAGCTCTCCTTTACTGTCTTTTAAAAAAGAGTTATAGTTAAATACATTACCAGCGAGCCCGTCGGCTGTATTATAAATTTTAAAAATACCTTTTTCGAACTTAGCCAATCCTTTGGTTGTACTAAACCAGATATTTTTCTGGTTGTCTTCTATTACTCCAAGTACGGTATTGGTTGGCAGTCCCTGATTTTCTGTATACAACTTTACTGACTTATCTTTGTAAGTATAAACTAATACACCATTGTGTGTTGCAAACCAGAGCTTTCCTTTCGAATCTTCTGAAATAGCATTAATTCTTAAAAACCACGAAGGGTTATCTTTAAGGGTAATATTAACAAACCTTTTGGATTTGGCTTCTTTTAAAAATAAGCCGGATTCGCATGCTACCCAAATTCTGTTTTCGCTATCCTCAAAAATATAATAAACAAAGGTGTGTGGTATCTTTACGAGATTAAATTTGCCTGTACCTTTATTGTAGATAAAAACGCCGTTTCTGGTCCCTACCCAAATTTGTTGCCGGCTATCTATCAGTAAAACCGAAAGTCTGTTTGAATTTAAAGAAGAACTTTTAAAAGTTCTTGTTCTGGTATTGAAAACGTTCAATCCGCCTTCAAAAGTTGTTGCCCAAAGATTTCCTTCGGCATCTAAAGCCAAATCCTTTATTAAATTAGAACTTAGAGAATTGTCTCGTCCGACTGT
>NZ_JBEBVH010000045.1:0-19890 GCF_040392825.1 Pseudopedobacter sp. | reverse complement strand
TTTTTTGTATCATCTTCTTAATGTATTATAACATATTATCAATCCCTGCATATTAAGTACTTTCTTTTATTACTTTGTATACAGCGCTGCTATAAAGCTTAAAATGTTATGGAAAAAATGAAAGTTTCAACGACCAGATTCAATGCCGGTATCGCGGTTCTATTCTCAGGAATTATATTCTTGCTTATAAATTGTTCAACTTCAAAACTGGTTAATAATAGTTTAAACAGAATTCCTACAAAAGAACAAGTTGGTGCTTTGGTTATTCCAAAAGAAATTGCTCCTATAAAAGCTCCTTTTCCAATGCCGCAATTAATTAAACCGGTTTTCCCGGATAAATCCGTCAACATCCTAGAAAAACAGGCCGAAGAAGGCAAACTCATTACAAAAATTATTCAACAGGCCATAGACGAAATCCACCAATCGGGCGGAGGAACTGTAGTAATTCCAAAAGGGAAATGGTTTACTGGTAGAATCAGCTTAAAAAGTTTTGTTAATTTACATATTGAAGCGGGTGCCGAACTTCATTTCAGCGGAGAGATCAAAGATTATTTACCTGCCGTATTTACCAGAAACGAAGGTATTGAGCTAATGTCTCTGGGAGCCTGTATTTACGCCAACGGACAAGAGAATATCGCTATAACAGGAAAAGGGAAATTGGTGGGTCCACCCTTAAATTCTCCATTAAGAAAGAGATTTATGAACGTTGGCGTCATTGAAGATGTTGTTCCTCATGATAAACCCGTTTCTGAAAGAGTTTATGAAGGACATAACAACGAGTTTATCTTTTTACCCATGTTTATCTCTCCTATAAACTGTAAAAATATTTTAATTGAAGGAATTTCATTAGAACAAACTCCTTTCTGGAATATTGTTCCTGTTTATTGCGACAGCGTAATTATTAGAGGAGTTACAGTAAATTCTATAGGTATTCCACGAGGTGATGGTATTGATATTGAATCGTCCAGAAATGTATTGATTGAATATTGCACTTTAAGTTGTGGTGATGACTGTTTTACCATGAAAGCAGGCCGCGGTGAAGATGGTTTACGCGTTAATAAGCCTACAGAAAATGTTGTTGTACGTTTTTGCCTGGCAAAAGAGGGACATGGCGGAATTACCGTTGGCAGCGAAACCGCCGCAGGAATCAATAATTTATATGTTCACGACACCGTTTTCGATGACACTGGTGTAGGGATTCGTTTTAAAACACGCAGACCCAGAGGTGGTGGCGGACAAAATTACTATTACGAACGTATTCGCATGAATTTACGGGACGAAGCCTTCAGATGGGATATGCTGGGTTCTCCAATGCATGTAGGAAAATTAGCGCAACGCTTACCGGCATTGCCGATTAACAAATTAACACCGAGTTTTAACAATACTTTTGCTAAAGACATTATTGTAGAAAAGGCTAAAGCTTTTGTGAGAATTGAAGGAATCCCTGAAACACCAATGACGAACTTCACCCTGGAGAATGCTCTTATTAACAGCAAAAAGTTATTTACGGCTCACGATGCGAGACAAATCAATATCAAAAACACAAAAATCACATCTCAAGATAACGTAATCAAACTTGAAGATGTCAGAGATTTAACCTTCGACAAAGTAACATTCAGCAATCCTAAAGGTGACTTGATTAAGGATTTTTCGGGTCCGGAAATGAAAAACATTCAATTTATAAAAGTTAAAAATGAAAGTACTTCTCCTTAACAGGAATGGTAACATGGCATAAAGTTTGATAAACGCCATAAAAAACAATTTATAAAATGAAAAAGTTTCAATTTCTTATTTTAATTGCGTTTGTTTCGGTTTTCGTTATCAGCTGTAGTAATGAAAACGATACTCATACCGGAAAAACACCGGTGACATTAAAAATTACAGACGCGCCTGCTTTTTACGATGCTATATACTTAAACATCGATGAAATAGAGATCAGAACAACTACAGGAAAAGAAGATATTGACGTTGACGGACTTCCGTTTGATATTCTTCAATACAGATTTGGCAAAGATACTGTAATTGCGGCTGAGGATGTTCCGTCCGGAACTATACAGGAAATCAGGTTAAAATTGCACAATGAAGGAAATCAGGTAGTAATAGACGGTATTTCTTATCCACTAACAACACCAAGTGGACAATCTTCCGGAATAAAAATCAAAGTACAGGAAGAGCTCATTCCTAACGTTGCTTATACCCTGTTACTTGATTTCGATGCAGCGAAATCAATTCATCAGACTGGCAACGGAAAATACATGTTAAAACCTGTAATCAGAGCTGTTCCGGTTGCGGTATCAGGAACTATACGAGGCACTGTTATACCTGCCGAATCTCTATCACACATCTATGCAATTGATGGTTTAGATACAATTGGTACACAGGCTAATTCTGTAGGTGATTTTTATATTCCAGGGGTTCCGCAAGGCAACTATAAAATCTTGATAGAACCATCTGCCGGAGATTATAATCCTAAGGTAATTGAGAATGTTGAAGTAACTAAAGGATCTGTTCAGAATTTAGGAATTATTGATCTTCAATAAATTATTAGAAACTAAAAACGCCATTGTATTCAAAAAATTACAATGGCTTTTTTAGTTATAAAACTTCGTCCAGAAACAGCAGTAAATGCTGCCAAGAACGCTTAGACATGGTCACATTATAATCAGGTGAAGCCGGATTGGTAAAAGTGTGTTTACTATTTGCGTAATAAATCAATTGCCAGTCCGCCTTAGCTTGCTTAAGCTCATTTCTTAAAGCCTCCACATCTGCTTCAGGTACACTCTGATCTTCGGCGCCATGCAATACCAGTACCTTAGTTGAAATTGGCCCGTTAGGTCTGTCTCCTTTAGATAAACCTCCATGAATAGATACCACAGCATTTACAGGAAGCTGAGCTCGCGCCGCTTCTAGTGCTCCTGTTCCGCCAAAACAATAGCCTATAATAGCTACATGGTTAAAATCTGCTCCTTGTTTTACCAACTCCTCCAAAGCAGCTTTGATTCTTTGCTGATAATTTTTATAATTTTCTTTGTAATAAGATGATTTAACTTTTGCTTCAGCATTATTTTTAGGCTTATTTCCATCGCCGTAAATATCTGCTATAAAAGCAATATACCCCTGCTTTTGCAAATTAAGAGCCGCCTGCTTAGCTTCATCGTCTATACCTTGCCATGCCGGGAGAATAAGCACTCCTTTTTTTGCTGATTCGGGCTTAGCCATCATACCTGTAAGACTCTGACTACCGTCTTTATATTTTATCTCTTTTAGCTGAGCATTTGTCATATTACTTAATAGAACTAAAATTAACAGATTGATAATTTTTTGCATATCCTCAATTTTTAATACTTCTAAAATATTACAAGTGAATGAATTTAATGTTTTAGTTCAATCTCTTAAAAAAGTTTAAGTATATAAGATATGGGCATTACATAAAAAAACCTTATGTTGGCCGGATATGGAAAGAAAAACACTTGCTATTGTAGGCTGTGGTAGACTTGCCTCAATAATTGCCGATGCTTTAAATGCTAATTTATTACCCGAGTACCAACTTGTTGCTACCTATTCCAGAAGTATTGAAAAAGCGCGGAATATTGCCGACAAGGTTAATAACGGATCTCAAAAAGAGAATTCTTGTAAAGCATGCAGCTCTCTGGAAGAATTGCTAGCCAGCAAAGCCAACTATATTATCGAAGCAGCGTCTCCTGATTCTATGAGAACTTTGACTTTACCGGCTTTGAAAAACGGATCTTCTATTGTAACATTATCTATTGGCGCTTTTGCAGATGAAGCTTTTTATGAAGAGGTAAAACAGACTGCACTAAAAAATAATGTGCGGGTACATCTGGTATCTGGAGCTATTGGTGGATTTGATGTGATGCGTACCGCAGCACTAATGGGAAATTGTACGGCAACTTTTGATACAGAAAAAGGGCCTAATTCGCTAAAAAGATACTCGGTATATGACGAATCTTTGCAGACTGAAAAAAGAAAGGTTTTTGAAGGAAATGCAAAAGAAGCTATCACTTTATTTCCTAACAGTGTGAACGTATCAGTAGCGGCTTCTCTAGCCTCTGTTGGCCCTGAAAAGATGAAAGTTTCGGTAACCTCTACTCCAGGATATATTGGGGATAATCATCGTATAGAAGTTAAGAACGAACAGGTACATGCAGTAATTGATGTTTACAGTTCAACCGCTCAAATAGCGGGATGGAGCGTAGTTAACACACTTAGAAATATTGTTTCTCCTATAGTTTTTTAATATTCTATGAAGGATGTCTCCTATGTTTGTATCAATCAAATGTAGGAGACATTTTTTTGTTTTATAGATTTGCTTTATATAGTGAAAAGAGGAAGAGCCAAGGGGTGTCTTAGTAGCTTTTTTAGCATACTGATTTTTAGAGAAGGCCTTTCTCTTTTTTGCTTCCTAAGGCAGAACAGAATGTAAAGCGGACTTACAGTCCAGCTTGAATATCCATCAGGAGACAAGCCCAGGGGAAGTTCCACTATTGATTTTTCATTTTCAATCAAAAATTAACATGAAAACACTTAAGCAGGTAGTAGGTATCGATGTAGGCAGTAAGGAATTGGTCGTATGCATTGGCAAGATCCTGTCCAACCTGGATAAGAAGCTGTGCCAATACGGTAATTTCCGAAACACGGATAAAGGTCTGATAAAGCTGCAGGAATGGGTACAGCCCCATACTTCTGAGGAAAGTCCTCTTCATTTTGTTATGGAGGCCACGGGCGTTTACCACGAGAAGCTGGCCTATTTCTTGGAAAGCAAGGGGTATAAGATCAGTATTGTCCTGCCCAATAAGATCAGTAACTACTTCCGCACACTGGAGGTAAAGACGGTAACTGACACGACCTGCTCAGAAGCTGTCACGCTGTTCGGTCTGGAACGAAACCTTGAGTTGTGGCATAAACCCGATCCCACCTACAAGCGGCTGAAGCAGCTGACGCGCGAAAGAGACCAGCTGGTGCAGGAACGTACTGCCGTCAAGAACCAGCTGCATGCTGAACAGGCAGAGGCAGAGCCGAATAAAAATTCTATAGGAAGGATAAAAGAACGTATAGCAGTACTGCAAAGGCAGGAAAAGGAAATAATCGCTGAACTAAAACTCATTGTAAAGGAGAGTTCCGCACTCAAAAAGCACACAGATAACCTGACCTCAATCCCCGGAGTTGGTCTGCTGACTGCAGTAACAGTATTGGCAGAAACAAATGGATTTGAGATGATCCGCAATAAAAAGCAACTGGTCAGTTATGCCGGTCTGGACATAAAGGAGAAACAGTCGGGAACATCGATCCAGGGCAAGCCTACCATATCCAAGCGGGGAAACAGGTACCTGAGAAAATCCCTGCACTTACCCGCATTGGCTGCCATAAGGCATGAAGAACACTACGCTAATACATTTACAAGACTTGTTGCAAGACATGGCATCAAAATGAAGGCAGCAGTAGCTGTGCAGAGGAAATTATTGGAACTGATGTTCATTATCTATAAAACAAAACAATTGTATGATCCACTATATCATGTGCAAAAGCAAAGCCATACTATACAAAGAAATTAGGGCAGTCAACAAGGACTACCCTAAACAGGCTGGTACAAGACCGCCTAAAACTCAAAAGTACAAAAAATATAAAAATTGTCTTGTTTATTAACACAGAATCTAATAAGGGAGATTTATCTGTCAGGCTGAGGCACTCGAAACCTTTTATGTCCATTGCAGGGACACTTCGACCTGTCATAGTGAGGCTCTCGAACCATCAGTGTGACAGCGTTAGTGCTTTTTAGACATCTTCTATTAACCATTTCACCAGGTGAATACATTCCCGTTCACAAATAAAAAGATCCTTACTATCAAATATTTGCCAAACACAAATCATGTACATATATTTGTACATAAAAAAACACAAAATCATGTTAATTACCAACGTATCTGATTTTAGAAAAGACATCAAATCTTATTTGGACAAAGTGGCTAAGAATCTTGAGACTTTGATTATTAATCGAGGAAAAGATTCTGGGATAGTCGTAATGTCTCTTGAGGAATATAATTCTTTAATGGCAACAAACCACGAATTATCTTCCCGTAAAAACGAAATGAGGTTAGATTCTGCAATTGAAAAACTTAAAAACGAAAAATCATTTACCAAAGATTTAATCGAAGATTAAAAGAAAATGAAATACGTTTTTGTAGATGAATCCTGGGAAGATTATTTGTATTGGCAAAAAACCGACAAGAAAAAACTTAAACGGATAAACGATTTATTGAAGGACATTTCCAGAACTCCATTTGAGGGTCTCGGAAAACCAGAACCACTGAAACATAAATATTCCGGGTTCTGGTCGAGAAGAATCGGTGAAGAGCACCGATTAATTTATAAATATCAGGATCATGTAATTCTTATTGCAAAATGCAGATTTCATTATGACTAATCTTTTTATAGCAAGTCATTAGTTCTGTTGAGACTTCATAAAAGCCTCAATATTTGCCAATACCTTTTCACTCAGACGATCAAAAGCCTGACGAGTACGGCCCACCGAAACACCCATACAGTTTACGTTCGGATGTTTTAAAAATTTATCGTTGCCCAGGGCAATCAATGTATCACAATATACTACATTGTCTTTATCAATCCATTTTGCAAAAGGCTCTTCATCCCAGGCAGGGGAAAGTCCGGTATTGAACAGAATCTTCCTGTCTCCCATTTCAGCAAATTCCTCCTCATGCATTAAAACCGTGTTTCTATTCAAGCAAGTAACAATCACTTCGCTTTCTTTCAATAATTGCTTCAATGGTAGAAACCGATATCCCTTTTGTTTAGCTTCTTCTTTCTCCGAACGGGCGAAATAAGAAATCTCTGCACCAAAAAACTTCAAGGCATCAGCTACCATGCCTCCCGATTTCCCTAAACCAACAATACCAGCTTTAATACCTGTAATCTCTCTTGGAATACCGTCCCACGGCTCACGAAGCGTACCATTATTTTTTGTTCCAAATCCATGTAAGCAACGCACCAATTCGCTAACAACATACTCAACTACACCTTCATCTCCATAATCTCTAACACCAAGAACCGTAATTCCCCTGGAATTGGCATACAGGATATCAACATTCGCACTTTCGGGTGTGTATAACGAGCAGCACATTCCTATATATTTAACATTTGGGCAATGTTCCAAAGCCTCCTTTCCCAATCTGGAAGTGTAGCTTATTAATACCGCATCTGCATCGCCAATCCGCTTTGCCATCTCATCCGCCGATTCTGGCATATTATCATACATAACAACTTCCTGCGCATAATCGAATAAAGCTCTTTCTGCGGAAGGAATCAAATTCAAAGGTTCTACTGCAACTAATTTTTTAAACATGATCTCTTTTTAATTGAACTGTGTTAAACGGTGATGATAACAAAACTTTTATTGAAAAGCAAACTAGGCCGCTCTTATGACACTGCTGTGCTTAAGTGTAGACAAGGATAAGACAGCTCTATACTTGATTCGACATAAACACGGATGAAACTCGGATAAAAGACGGATGAAACTCGGACAAAACAGGGAAATTATTTCTCTTTGATCCCTTTTTAATCTGAGTTTAATTAGTATTTGCCCTTTGTTTCTGTGGGGCTTTTTCTGGTTTATTCTCCTAACTGGTATTAACAAGAATAAGCTCTACATAAAATTTTAGAACAAAAAAACCGGGAACAGAGTCCCGGTTTAGTGTGAATAATAAAAAGGATAATATTATGGTTTAACGTTTGTTACATTTACCACACTGTTTAAATAAACTTCTATATTGGAATAACCAGACGAAGTAATTTTAGCAGCATCTGAAGAATCTTTAGGATTTAATCCTACCTTTTTCTCATAATCATCAGGCATACCATCGTTGTCAGAATCTTTATAAGGCGTACCTTTATATTCCGGGTATCCGCCAACCTGAGAGATATCTGTGATGATACCAATTTTATAAGAATCTAAAGGCAATCTTCTATGTTGGAATTGAGTGGTTGGAGCAACTACGCCTTTTAAAGGAGTTACTTTACCGCTTCTTACTGTTTCAATAACTCTGGTATCTACCGGATCTCTTTTAGGCAAAGTCGCTCCGGCATTAGCCAACACATAATTGTAAGCTTCCTGAGTGCCAATTATTTTAAATGGTGCGTGAGGGAATGGTTTGTTAACTTTCATAGCAGCGAAATAAGGTTTAGCTTCCTCAAAAGTCATAGAATTACCTTGTTTGTTCTCCAATTGTACGCCACCGTTCCAGTTATCGGCAGTAACTTTGTCGTTTCCATGAACAATATTACCCTGTACATGTGCCCTTCCAAAAACCACATAAGGTAGTTTACTTCTTCCGGATTCTGGCTTTAGTAATCTGTAACTAATTGGTTCATTAGACGGTGTCGCAGGTCCTGGTTTGAAATAATTGTTAATGATATTATAATTTGCGGTATAATCTCCCCCATCAATTGACCGGTGTACCCAGTTAAATACAACATTATTGGCAAAATTGAAAATCCCGTTCCAACCTATAGAAGGATTTCTAGCCGCATTATTCGCCCAAAGGTTACGCATAAATGTACAATTCTCACCACCTAAAGTACTGCCAAATGCATGGTTCCAGGTATCTAAAGCTTCGGAGAAAATAGAGTTCTGAATGGTAATATTTACTGTTCCTAATTTCACTTCCTGTTTCCCGGTACTATCATTGTACATATGACGATACATAGACATGTTTTCATCTAAACCCCAGCTTGCAGAAACGTGGTCTATCATAATATTTCCTACCGGATTTCCGCCAATAGCATCGTCTCTTCTGCCTACATAAGTTTCACCCCGTCTAAAACGCATATAACGCACAACTACGTCATGTGTATTAATCCAAACTGATTCTCCTGCTACACAAACCCCATCTCCAGGTGCTGTTTGTCCTGCTATAGTAATGTAGGGAGCTCTGATAATTAATGGAGTTTTTAATTTGATGATACCTGCAACGTTGAATACTACAATTCTCGCTCCTCCTTGTTCACAAGCCCAACGTAAGGAACCTTCGCCACTATCATTCAGATTAGTTACGACATACACTTTACCACCGCGACCGCCAAATGAGTATGCACCGCCTCCCTCTGCTCCCGGAAATGCAGGAATCTCTGCTTGCGGTAAATCCGTTGGTCTGCCCGCCCATGGGATATAAGGTTTACCCTGTTTAGCTTCTGCTTCTATGATTGGCTTAGCCTTTTCCCAGGCAATATCAGACTGTTTTCTGGCTGCTTCCATCAATTCA
Organism: Pseudopedobacter sp.; assembly: GCF_040392825.1. Taxonomy (NCBI): domain Bacteria; kingdom Pseudomonadati; phylum Bacteroidota; class Sphingobacteriia; order Sphingobacteriales; family Sphingobacteriaceae; genus Pseudopedobacter; species Pseudopedobacter sp. The sequence continues at coordinate 10,597 of NZ_JBEBVH010000045.1, read as the reverse complement.
CCAGATGCTTTTTTCACATCTTCCGGTATTTTAGGATATTGCGCTTTAACGCCCGCACTTGTAAGTAAAAACATTGTAGCCATAAAAAATGGCAACGTTCTCTTTTTCATATTTTTATTTTTAAGATATATACTTTAATAAAATTGCAACATGAGTAAATCAAATTTAAAGATATACTCATAAGGTTGCTTATATAATGTTTACCTGCTGTTGTAGAATATTAGCAATATAAATTCTTACAGGCAAAGCATCGTCTTGTCATAATTATTAGTTACTGCTTAGCTGTTCGTTTTTCCAATTCCTCTGTAGCTTTTTTAAGGTTATAGCCCTGCGCGGACAGGTAATTATTAGCTCTGCCTCTATATTTGGCAAACCATTGATTTCTTTCGCGACTTGTCAAAACATTTAAAGCATTTTCTCTGGCTTCCACTAAATATTGATAGACTTTTGCTTTATGCTCTGCTGTGAGACCAGGAAGTAATTCCTGAAAACGTTCATACTCTTTATTAAGCCCTTGTGCAGTCATCTCATTTTTTACTATCTCAATCTGCGCACTATCTAGCCATAACCCTAATTTTGTAATGTACTGGTCTCTTTGTTGATCCAACGCTGCTTTATGTTTTGTCCATTCTTTAGCGGCTTCCTTATCCTTTTCTTCTTTGGTTTTACCTAGTGAATCTATCTTTGCTAAATTTCTTTTCCAATCTTTATTAAATTCTTCAATCTGCTGATATTGGTAAGCGACAAGATTCCTGACCGATTCACTTTTAACCTTATCTTGTAAATTAAGCGCCTGCATTACTTTATTAGATTCGACAATTGCCAAAGAAGCAGATTTGGTATCTCGCCTTTTCGCCCATTCATTACCTTCTTTTTTAAGATCGTAACCTTGTTTTGCTAACTCATTTGCTATGCGACCTTTATATTTATTAAACCATGCATGTTTTTCTTTCGAAGTCCCACCGTCCATTGCAAATTCTCTTGCCTCTGTCAGATTGGTCCTGATCATCTCCTTTTGCTTTTCTGTAGCATAAGGTAACATTAACAGGTAATTAGCATAAGTAATAGGTACGGTATGATAGGTCATCCCATTCTTTACTTCGTCTATTTGTTCTTTCGAAAGTAGTTTTTGAAGATTTATTATGTATTTGCCATGTAAGGCACTCACTTCTTCTTTTGCTTTTTCTTTAATTTCGTCAGCTTTAGCTTTATTGGTTTCTAATTTCTGATCTCTTTCGGTGTGAATCTTATTCAGTGCCACATATTGACTGGCAATTAGAGTTTTTACTTTTTCTTTTTTCTTTTCATCAGATAATTCTAATTTTTCAACAATTTTATCTGCTCTTTCCTGTGCTACTTGTCGGTAAGGCTTATTTTCCTGCGCTTTTACAAGTACAGAGATGAAAAATAATATGCTCACAAGAATTTTCTTTTTCATTGGTTATTTTTAGTTAATGTGTCGTAATTATTTTTAGATCTGTTCGTTTTCTGTTTTTTTATTTATCTAATATACTAAGCTATAATGCATTTAGAATATTCACTTTTCTACTCATACTCTGTCCGTCTTTATCTGTAACCTTGAAATCAAAGAAGCATAATCCGCCTCGTGTATTTGGTGTAAATACGACCTGATTATCTTTTAATATAGCTTTACCGTTAACTATATTCGAGATATTAAAAGATACTCCCTCTGTAAAACCGCGACTTAATTCACTCAAATTAATCGTTACAGATTTACCTGATTCTGCTATAAAATGAGGCTTAGCCATCCATTCCAGATAATCATCCAAATTGGTAAATCCATCACGATCGGGGTCGGCATTCGAATCGGAAAAATCACCAGCTTGCGAGTTTACATTTGTTCCATATATCCGCTCCCACCAATCCGGCAATCCATCATGATCGCTATCCCAGTTCTCAGATCTTTTCAATTCAGGATAATTCTCCCATCCGCCAACATCTTCCTGAGAATCCGGATGACCTGGAATTCCGCTAACACTTCCTTTATATTTATATGTTCCGGTTAAGGTCTCATGAATTATTCGAATATCGTGGTCATCAAAAACGGGCTGATTACATCCTACATCTGATAACACCATTTTATAAGCCAGTCCCGCAGGCTGCGTATTCACATGAGCTTCAAAAAACGGTTTGGAAACAAAAGTTTCAAAATCGACACGGCCGGATATCTTTTTACCTTTTTCCTGATTATTTTCATCGAAATAACCCGGCATCACATTACCAGCAAAATAATAACGCTGCATACCTTTGCCAATTCCTTCGTGTTGAGCATTAAGTGCCACGAAGATTTTACTGGCTTCACCAGGCTTATAATAGTTATTTACAAAATTTACTTCATTGGCTCCGCCATCTGTCGTCCTGATCCCCCAGTTATACACTACATTATTCCGTATATCTATTTTTCCTGTATAAGCACCATCTCCGTTTAATCCACCTCCTAAACTCCAGTTCCTTCCATAACAATGTGCCAGAAGATTGTGATGATAGCTTGCTGTATCGCCACCAATAGTTGCAGCATAGCCATGTCCTTTACCTTTAGGATAGTTTTTATGCCCCGCCACATTTAAAGCTTCGGAGATTAGTGTTCTTTGCAGTGTAATATTCTTTGCTCCTCTTGAACTAAATGCTTCATCTATAGTCCAGCTGATAGAACTGTGATCTATAATACTATGATTTGCTCCGGTAATACCCATTCCGTCAAAAGTTTTACCTGCACCTAATCTTACCCGCATAAAACGTACAATTACATCATTTCCGCCAATTCCGAAAGGTGCGCTGCGTATGGTAATTCCTTTACCAGGAGCAGTCTGGCCTGCAACAGTTACATTATTCTGATTTAGAATAAGCCGCGATTTAAGCTCTATAATTCCCGAAACATTAAAAACGATGGTACGTGGACCAATGTCATTGCTGACCGCTTCACGGAAACTACCGGGACCATCATCATTAAGGTTAGTTACTTCCACCACCTTTCCTCCACGACCTCCGCGAGCAAAGCGGCCATAGCCTTCTGCGTCTATAAAGGCCAACTGACGTGGTCGATATCTCCAAACTGTACCTTTAGTGATTTTGCCTTCAGCAGCTACTTCATCTATACGCCAGTAATAGGTTAACATACTATACTGATCCTTAACTTCATAGTCAAGGTATTTTTGGTTCCCTTTAAACAAACTCGATTTACGATCAGCCCTAGCAACATCATCTGCATTATTGCCGATATACACATCATGTGAAGTGGCATTTTTTGCTGACTTCCAACTTAACATAAGTTTTCCGTTATCAGCATTCACATGTTCGTCACCATGTTTCGGAAATGGAAGCCTTGCCCTGTTTGCTGCATTTGATGTATTAATTTCAAAACCGTTAATAATTATATCTGTGTTGGCGGTTGTCGATTTTTCTGTTGCCTTAAACAAGACGATTACATCTTTTCCCTTAACAGCATCGAATTGAATGTATGCTGTCTTTGCCTCAATATTATTCAATACTCTTTGCGATGGAATAAGATGTTCAACTTTTAGTTTACCATTTACAGAAATATCTATCGGACTATAAAAAGTCACCCCGGAAATATGGTTATGATAGGTAAGCAAAGTGTGTCTGCCAGTTGGTAATCCTTTAATATACATAACTATAACACCTTTCTTACTTTGTAAACCGTCACTGGACAAACGGGCATAATGAGGAGACTGTATACCCACTTTATAATAGTCTGTACTCAATTCTTCGTCGGCATTTCCTGCTTTAAAAGTTATGGTGACTCCTTTTTCGGTAATATTTTCCTGTCCTTTAGACAAATAGGGAAATGGGATATAATCCAGTTCGTTTACCTCGGCCTCTCGTCTGCCTGTTTGGTTGAGGTCCACTTTTATAACGGGATGTTGTGCCAATACCGAAACAGGAATAACAAGCAAGCCAAAGAGCCCCGTTCTTAACAAACTATTTGCCTTTTGATAAATGTATGATTGCAGTTGTTCAAACATGCTTTTAATGTTTAAGTTTATATTTTATGATCCTCCGAATTGCTGAAGGCGAAAATTAAATGAAAGAAGAAAATACGTGGTGAGCCTATTACTTTGCCTGTCTATAATCTCGTTATCAAAAACATCTCTGGAAACGCCTGTATTTTGATTTAATAAATCAAATCCCTGAAGCCGTAAACTACCCCGATTTTCTTTTAAGAAACGATGTTCCAGATAAAAACTTAATAAAGTAGGATTACTTATACCGGTTCCGAAGCCCTGATTTATAGTTTGAGAAAAATCGTACCCTAACACCAAATCCTTAAAGAAATAATTTCGACCTTCTATACCAATATTTAGCTGATTGGTATTTCTGTTAACCAAATTGGTATTGCCATAGCTGGTCTTGTTATGTGTATAGGAAGCATTTACTTCTGTATCTACTATGTCTTCTATATCTATACGAAACTTTACTCCTTGTCTTACAGAAAGATTTTTGCCCACATGTCGTTCATTATTTGTAAAAGCGATATTATTACTCAGATTAGAACCTCCGTAATAGGTCATAAATAATTTTTTAAGTAAAGGAAATGAAAAGGAATAAACAGCTCTTGCGTTATAAAAGCCATCTGTATTCATATAAGTCGTTTCCTGTCTTAAACTATCCGGAATAATAGTTTTGGCACTTACTATTTTATCTTCAACACAATTATAACCAATATTGGCAAACATAGTTCTGCCTCTTTTTATATTAGACTTTTTATACTCTAGCTTCATCTGATGAACAAATTCGGGTTTTAAATTCGGGTTACCCGTAATGGTATTCTGCAGGTTCGAATTGTCTGTAATGGGTTGCAACTGTACAAAACCAGGTTGCTGGGCACTTCCCTGATAATTAGCAGAAAAGTTTTGTTCTTTAGAGAACTTATAAACTACCCTGGCTGTGGGTATAAAGTTAAAAGTTTCTTTATGCGTGTTGATATTTCTGCTTTTGTCTGTTCCATTTAATACAGATGGCTGTGCAGCAAAGCCCAATATATAGTTTAACTTTTCATGTTTAACCCGATAACTTATACCTGCTCTGTTGGTTGTAAACTGGTAGTCATATAAATTACTCAAATTCTGATTAAGAACTTCCTCTCCACTTACCGGATTTACATCTAAAGTTCTTCTATCATTTCCGGTTAAAGTGCGGCTCCACTCATAATTCACTTCAATAAAGGATTTTTCTGTAACAGGCTCAATATAGGAAGCTCTCAGACTATTTCTAAAATTACTATTCTGATTTTCACCTAATTGATACTGGTTTTCGTAAGACCTGTTACCTAGAGAATCTATATTCTCATAATCGTTTTTAACTTCCTGATCTTGTCCTCCGGACGACGAGTTAAGTACTGCATGGAGACTTAGATTTCTGCCGGACTTATTAAATTTATGGTTATAAAAAACACGCGTCCCAAAATTAAATGCATCTCTATACTGATCTTGTGAGCTTATCCTCTCTGAGGAAGTCTGTTGTAATTGGGTGGTGGTAAAACCGGTATTTAGCGAGTTATTTTTTTCAAAAGATAAATCGGGTTCTATTTTCAAATAATTCAATTCATTAGGACGATATTCGAAATTCCATGACAAGCGGTGGCTGTAGTTCTTATTATTGTTATTATTTTGCTGGTCTTCGAATCTGGTAAAATCCTGATAGATATTTTGGCTTGCTACCGACTCCAAAGTTTGGTTGGTATTATGATTAAAACGGTAACTGCCGTAAGAAACCAATTTATCATTCCATTTATCGCGGTAATTTAACTTTATGGATTTATGAGAAGATATACCTGCAGAACCTCCCTGGATATTATTCAGACTACCATTCGCGGCAATTTGTTGGTCACCATTTAAGAAGTTAGCTTTTATACTTCCTACATATCTGTCTTCTGTACCTGCACCGGCAGTGGTTTTTGTAAAATATCCTTTTTCCTTATCAGGTTGCAAATTGATATTCAGAACTTTTTGGGGTGTTCCGGTTTTCAGACCTGTTACATTAGCCTGATCTCCATAGTCGTCTATGATTTGTAAGTTTTTAATGATATCTGCCGGAAGATTTTGTATTGCCGTTGCCACATCATCACCAAAATAGTCTTTACCGTTTAACCGTATTTTAGTAATGGGGTCTCCCTGCGCCGTAATATTTCCATTTTTATCTACTTCTACACCGGGAAGCTTTTTTATCACCGCATCTACTGCATCGCCCTCCCTCACCGGATAAGCCCTTGCATCATATTCTACAGTATCTTCCTTTAAAATTACCGGATTAACAGCAACTACTACCACTTCGTTTAATAAATTGCTGCTTTCTATCAGCTGAATAGGTTTTAACTGAATTTGTTGAATACCTTTGGACAAGTGATAAGTTTTCTTAAAAGGTTGAAAACCCATAAAATTTACCGAAATATTGACAATGGAATCTTTCACTTGAGAGAAGCTGAAATTTCCATCTATATCTGCCGCAGTAGCCAATGTATCAAGTGCAGAATTCAATTTGATTAAGGAACCCGGCAAAGCTACTCCCAGCGTATCCTGTATCTTGCCTGTTATTTTTTTATTATGCTGCGCTTCTGCTGTGAAACAAAAATAAAATAACAAACATACCAGAGGGTATAATATCTTTCGCCTTCCAATAAACATCATCTATAATGATTTATAATTTCTTTTTCACAACTAAACTGCTGTGAAATACAATACTAATAAAACCATTAAGAAGGGTAATTAAAACAAGGTGAGGACGAATCAGGAAAATAGGCTACTGAAAACGGATATAATAATCCTGAGCTATTGGTCTAACCATTCTTTAAAGGCGGGTGTTTTTTGACTACTGACAATAACATCTTCTTCCAGCGACGGATGTAACTCTAATTTTAACCTTCCTTTGAAATAAGGATGTATTTCTTTAGCGGCATCTATATGGATAATAAGATTTCTGTTAATATGAAAAAACATAACGGGATCTAAAATTGACGCAAGTTCATCCAGAGCATAATCAACAGGATAGTTTTCTCCATCTTTTGTAACCAATAATGTAAGCTTGTTACTGGAATAAAAATAGGCAATATGATCTGTTTTTATGGTTCTGATTTTCGCACCCATTTTAACCATAAAGCGGCTTTTATAGTTTACATCTTTTTCTTTAAAAAAATGCATCAGGTCTTCCACTTTTAACGGGCTTCCTTTCTCTCCCCAACTACGCTTAAGATCTTTGATTTTTTGAAGACTTTTAGCCAATTTTTCCTTTTGAACTGGTTTTAATAAATAATCTATTCCATTAAATTGAAAAGCGTCAAGTGCATATTGGTCATAGGCTGTGCAAAAGATAACCGGACATTGTATAGGAACCGATTTAAAAATCTCAAAAGACAATCCATCCGATAAATGTATATCCATAAATAACAAATCGGGATGTGGATTTTGTTTGAACCATGCGATAGCAGCCTCCACGCTTCCCAACACATCGATTACCTGAATTTCAGTAAAATCCAGTAACAACTGCTCTAACCGCCTCACCGCAGGTACTTCATCTTCGATTATTAATACATTCATATTGCTAAACCTATTTCAAAAATACGCTTTATTTACAAGCCTCAGAATAGTATGCTCTTGATATTTTAACCTTCTTCATCTAATTCCAACAGCGGTATACTTACCTGAAAATATCCCTCATCCTGTAACACCTTAACCTGTCTGTCTGACAAATATTGATATCTGTTTCTAATATTATCCAAACCACTTTGACGTAAACCGTCTGCCGAGGTTGTTGCATTTTTAAGGATGATATTATTTTTCACAACCAAAAACTGGTTATCTTCGATATAAATGTGGACCACCAAAGGCCTGATTAGTGATAACTTATTATGTTTAACGGCATTTTCGACCAGCATTTGCAATGCTAAAGGAGGTATACAAAAATTGTTTGGCAATTCTGCGGGAATGTCTAGTTTAAAGATACACTGATCACCGAATCTTTTTTCTAATAAAAAAATGTAAGCTGTTATAAAGTCCAATTCGGTTTGTAAGGGCACCAACTCTTCCTTTTTATATTGGAGTACGTAGCGGTAAACATCTGTAAATTTGTCTAAGAACGCTTGTGCTTCTGCTGGCTTCTGGTCTATTAATGCTGAGAGCACATTGAGATTATTAAACAGAAAATGAGGATCCAAATGCATTTTTAGCACTTCCAAGCGGCTATTTAAACTTTCTTCCTTTAAAAGATCAGATTCTATATGTGCTTTTTTCCATTGCATCATAAAATAGAAACCGAAATTGATAGATAACAATGGTACTATAAACAGCAGCCCGTAAATATTCAAAACAAACAGTTGCTCTGCATCAGGAGGCATACTTCCAGTGCTAATCTTAAACAGGTAATAGGTTAGATTAATGCATAATAAAGCATAAAATAAACTAAGAAATAATTGCCAGAAAAGTCTTCTACTGGTCTTCTTTATCCATGAAATTTTTTTATCTAACAGCGCAAAAATCAACCTGTTTCCGAGCCATAATAACAAAACCACTGTGATTATCCATAACAATGCAGCTGCATACGCTATAGGCCAACCCAAATTGACAAACAGCAGCCATAATAACAGCAGAAACAGGACTACTAAAAAATACAAAATCTTTCTTTCTAAGGTCACTTTCATCTTAATATCACCTGATTCTCAATTCTGTAAGATTCCCCCAGGGAATATATTGAAATTTCGAATTTGCCTGCCAAACCATCATTCCCCAATTTCTTGCAGTAACATCGTTATGGTGCCCTAACAATAAAGTTTTATTATTCTTTAGCACTACTTTGCTATAATATACATTAAACGGAATAATACGAGAAATAAATCTGAAAGGTATTTGATAACTGATACCATCTTTGCTCCCTTCTAATAATTCAAAATCGAATTCCTCGTCCATATCAAATACGCTGTTTCCTTTAAATATCATCTTATCTTTGGTTAAAGCTACGCTGTATATTTTTTTTGCAGTTGGATAATGCTCATACCCCGTGTTCTCATCTATTTTTTCAAAGGATAGCGAACGAAATGCCTTCCACTTAACAGTGACCTTTCCAAATGATGGATGCATTACCACAATATTTTCATTACCTGAAGTAAAATCTTCGATATATGCCAGCGTTATAATTTTTCCCGAAAGTAGCTTTACAATCATTTCATTATCTCTTTTTTCGAGCCTTCTAATATGCTTAAACATAATTTGCAGGTTTTCTCCTTCTTTTGTTCTCCCCTTCAGATAACGGATATCTCTTGACTTATTTTTCCCGAACTCGATATAACCACTTAAAGTCCCTGCAGAAGTCATCATTGTTCCATATAGCGGATTTCCCTTTAGCAGCGACAGAAAATTTGGAGTTGGCTTAAAATTAATACTACTAATCTGATCCCAGGGTATTTTATAACTATTCTTATCTCCGAGCACCCACAATTCTTTAGCTAAATTTCCCGGAGCATCTTCATCTGCTATGACCCTATATTTGAATCCATTTTTAAAATAGACCTGTGCAGTGTTTTTTCCGGTCACGTGTATCCGGGATATGTCTCCAAAACGACATAAGGCTTCTGTTTTTCTGGCGGGATATTTATCTTTCCAGAGATTCATAAATTGCCAATCGAGCGCAGATTCGCTAGGTTCCTGAGGTAAGTCATCCAGCTGGTATTCATTTAAGTATTTCAAATTGGGATGCTCCTGCTTCGCTACCCAAAAAATATCTGACCATAGCCTTTGTCCGGATCCCCAACTGATTTGACCGGTATATACTTTTTTATTTTTTAAAACTATATCGCCGTATATATAACCCTGATGCTGACCGTAAAGTATTATGGGTATATGAAAAAACAACAGGAGGCTTATTAATCTGAAGTTTATATTGATAAACATATTCCCAATATCAACAATTTATTTTTTGTTTATTACAAAAGAAACGTGAAATATGATATTTTATGGCTGGGCAGGGATATAAGGTAGTTGAATTAAATAGTATTTATCTCTTGTTTTTAAAAAAGGCGGTTCTTTTTCGGGTTAATAAATGCTGAAGTATATACCCTGAAAACAGTATAGCTTAACTTTAAGCGTTCTATCTTACCAAATTTAAGCGGCTTGAAGAGGTATAAAAAAAACCGATCTGGTATTCAGATCAGTTTTTTTTTGTTTTATTTTTGAACCTTTACACTTATATCAACATAGGGTTTACCTTCTATGTCTTTAGTAATTGCATTGATATGAACACAACCATATTTCCCTTCAGGTGTTTTAAAATAAATTAAATTACCTGTCGCTAACTTCGCAGAGGATTTTGTTAAGTTAAAAGTTTTCTTTTTGGCTTCAGCTTCAATTAAGCTTGACGAAACCAATAAAGAAGTTCGAAAATTAGCCGTTTGATTTGTACTTGTTGTGCCGAAATAAACCGCTCTCTTAGTTGTCCATGAGCTTATATCATAAACGGTTAATGGGTTAGGGTTTGCTATTGGAGTGTACAGATAATAATCATAGGTTATTGTCGTATTTCCATTATTAGTAGTGGTAATCATGTTTCTATATACTCCAAAGTCTATATCGGC
>NZ_JBEBVH010000044.1:0-20085 GCF_040392825.1 Pseudopedobacter sp. | reverse complement strand
TACCAATTTCCTGTTAAATCAACCGACCATTTTTTATCAAAGCTGTAGGTTCCTACAAAAGTTCCGGACCATTTTGGTGCATGAAGTTGTCTTACTTTCGTTAACGAGTGGTTTCCGTCTTCTTCTTTTAGAAAAACATCCATATATGAAATTCCCGCCAATACTTTTAAAGGAAAAGTAAAAGTGAAATCAGTATTCAAAGAAATTCCTCTTGTAATAGCGTGGCCATTCAGGTTTTCGTAAATAATTTCGTTTGGATTGCTGTCGAAATCTCCAACAATTTTATTGCTGAAATGCGAATAGAAAGCAGTAGCATCAAACCCCATAAAAAGATGATCTGTCGGAACTTTTAGAACGTAATTTAAATTTCCGTTTAGAGACCTTTCAGGAATTAGTTCTTCGGTAATAACTACTTTTCTGGCTCCCGTTAAAGCTGCATGATCTTCGGTAAAAAGGTTAACAACACGAAATCCTGTACCAAAACTAGCTCTAAGCGTATTGTACTGGTTTGGAGATAACTTATAGGCCAAGCGGGGAGAGTGAATGCTTCCATGATGTTTGTCGTAATCAAATCTGTACCCGCCCAGTAAAGTATTTTTAGGATTAATCTTCCATTCGTCCTGAATAAAGATTCCCGGTAAAGGAGTTTTTGTTGGTTGATTTCCAAGTCCATCCTCACTTGCCGTTGCCGGAGTGTTATCGTCATATTGGGTAAACCTGAAAGAAGCACCCAATAAAAAGTTATGCGTTTTGTTTATTTCCTTGTCCCAATAAGATTGAATAAAACCTACATGCTGTGTTGCATCGTAATTGGTGTTACCATACCACGAATCCTGTTTATGCCAATTGTAAGAATATTGTGTGTAAATTTTTTCGGAACCGGGTAGCTGATAGAGTCCAATCAATTCTGCTCTGTTTGTATAAATGCTCTCGCCATAAACGATATCACTGCCTCTGTAGCTTTTGTTCCAGTTCATCTCGCCACCCCAACGATCTTCATAAACGTATCTGGTTGCTATACTGGCCTGTTTGTCATTTTTCCTTTGGAAGTTCCATTTATTAAATACAGATATTCTGTTCTGTAAAGTCATATCTGTAAAATTATCTTTGTTTTTATCTATCGTATTCTGGTAATTGAAATAATTGAGGCCTAACAGCCCACTGCTTTTTCGAGCTTTAAATTTCATAGCAGCATCAGCACTTACCTCACCCCATGATGTAGTAAAAATATCTGCGCTTAAAAGTGGCGCTTTATCCGGATTTTTAGTAATTACATTGATGATTCCACCCATGGCTTCAGAACCGTAGAGAGAAGATGCGGGACCTTTAACTACTTCGATGCGCTCTACCATACTATTAGGGATACCGCTTAGCCCATAAACTGTAGAAAGCGCACTAACAATAGGCATTCCATCAATCAATATCATGGTATAAGGGCCTTCCATACCATTAATGTGTATATCGCCCGTATTGCAGACATTGCAATTCAATTGAGGTTGTACACCGTTTACCATTCCAAGTGCATCAAAAAGGCTGGGTGTGGGATTTTTTTTGAAAAGCTGTGGCGTTATAATTTCTACAGGAATTGGGCTGTCGCTCCGGCTCATCTCTTTCATCGTTCCCGTGACTACAACTTCACTCAGACCAAAATTATCCTCTTCCAGGGAGATATTTATCGTTTGTACTTCTGAATCGATATTTACAGTTTGTTTCTTAGGTTGGTAGCCAACAGCGCTTATGGTTAAATGATGAACGCCATTATTCAATTTATTCACCTGGAAATTACCAAATCCGTCAGATATGGTTCCTTTATCTGTTCCCGAGACCTTAATGGAAGCGTTAACCACAGGTCCGCTTGTGCTGGTAATATTTCCTTTTAAAACTGCGTTTTGAGCTAGTAATTGTTGATATATCAATAATATGGTAATGATAGTTATTATTCTTTTCATGTTTTACAATTTTTAAAAAGCATAGCATCATGTCCTTAAAAATAGGAGCATGGCAAAAAATGAATTAGATCTTGGTCTGGTGCTTAATAAATATTTCCGATTCATTACAGGCATAATCCTGAAGTTTAGGAAACACAATAGATTTTAAAAAGCACTTATCGATGATGGGTCAGGCTTAAGCCTGAATAATTAGAACAGCGGAGGCCCTCTGTGGTCGTAATGAAATAAAGATTTACCCTCAAATAAAACGCTGAATACTTTATAAGGTAAAATCAACTCGGGCAAAGCAACCTGAAAGTTTATATATGGAATTTCAGAAAGTAAAAGTCCGGGCTGAAATACTTTTCCTAAAGAAATATAATCGTTCGAACTGTGCTGATGTGGCATTGGAGTACCATCATCCTGCGGAAAGAAAGGATGAGCATGAACAATAATTTGCCCGTTCGCTAGCTTATGGCTATGAACAAACAGGATATTATTTGCCAGAATAAGACAAAAGAATATCAAGTGGAAGAGTGATAATATATGTCTTATGTTATCTTTCTTCAGCATATTACTTAATCTCTAACTACTAAAACCGGAACTTTGACATTGTGTCTAACCGCATCAATTGTAGATCCAAGGAGTAAATCTTTAAAACCTTTGTGCCCATGTGCAGCCATAACAAGAAAGTCTATATGGCTGTCATTTACAATCTTTGCTATAGAACCAGATGTAGAGCCATATCCAATAACGTATTGCGATTGATATCCAAGATTTTCAAGCCGTTCTACATATTTCTTTAAATTATCTTCATCACTAATGGTTTCCATGTCTAAAACTTCATGTTTATGGTATCTGGCTCCGGCAGTTTCTACAATATGGATAAGCGTATAAGTAGCATTTTTTCCGCCCTGCATTAGTGCATGCCTGATGACTGTTTTGTCATGTTCAGAAAAATCTATGCTTAAACCTATACTTTTGTATTCCGGAATAGACAAGTCCTGAAAGTTTAAAGCTTTACCATGAGGTAATATATTGCGGTATTTTCTGTTTTTATAAGGCTCAATTAGTGGTGAAAGAATGATATATAAAAGCAATAAACCAATGGCAATTGCAATAGGAATAACAATAATATAAATCCAAATGCTCTCAGATCCGGCTTCCGTAATCCATACACCAATTTCATCTATTACCAGTTTTATATTAAGCATAATAATAATAGCTGCCGCTAGCCAGGCTAGGATCTTAACCCAGTTTTTAATAGCATACTTTCCCATCTCGGTTTTGTTAGAAGTGAAATAGATGAGAGGAATAATAGCAAAAGCTAATTGGAGACTCAACACCACCTGACTTAAAATAAGCAATTCTCCCAAAGCATCTTCTCCATAATGTAAAATGGTGAAAAAGGCAGGAGCAATAGCCAACAGTCTTGTCAATAATCTTCTAACCCATGGTTCGATACGTAAATTGAGGTGGCCTTCCATAACAATCTGGCCTGCTAAAGTTCCGGTAACTGTTGAACTTTGTCCGGAAGCGATTAAAGCAATAGCAAATAAGGTAGGTGCCGCAGTTCCAAAAATATTTTCTAATAATTTATAGGCATCCTGTATTTCTGCCACTTCGTGATGTCCATTAGTGTAAAATGCTGCTGCTGCCAGTACCAGAATAGCTGCATTAACAAAGAAAGCCAGATTCAGTGCCACAGCTGTATCTATCAAATTGAACTTAAGAGCTTCCTTAATACCTCTATCATTTCTTTCAATCTTCCGGGTTTGTACTAAAGAGGAATGTAAATAAAGATTGTGGGGCATTACTGTTGCCCCAATTATACCTATTGCGATATATAAAGCACTTCCGCCGAGTTCTGATGGAACAAAACCTTTTGCCACTTCCCCAAAATCAGGCTCTACAATGAACATTTCGAAAAGGAAGGAAATACCAACAATAAAAACCATGGAAAGAATAAAAGCTTCCATGCTTCGCATTCCTTTTTTTAGCAAAAACAGTAAAAGAATGGTATCTAAAGCTGTAATACTAATTCCCCAAATTAACGGAATACCAAAAAGCAAATTCAAGCCAATGGCCATTCCAATAATTTCTGCCAGATCGCAAGCTATAATAGCAATCTGAGCTAATATATATAACGGAATGTTAGCCCATTTAGGATAAGCCCTTTTTGATGCCTGAGCTAAATCCAGGCCTTTTACGATCCCTAGTCTGGCACTTAAAGATTGCAATAGTAACGCGATAAGGTTAGACATCAGTAATACCCAAATCAGTTTATACCCAAATTGAGAACCGCCGGCAATGTCCGTTGCCCAATTTCCCGGGTCCATATATCCTACACTTACTAAATAGGCAGGCCCTAAAAAAGCAAACAACTTTCTCCAGCCCTTTTTGGTATTAGGATCTACCGAGCCATGTACTTCGCTTAAAGATTCAGAACTATTCATAAGCAATCAATAAATTTTTAGCAACGTCCCTGCTTACCGTTTGTTTCTGCTTGTCAATATTCAGGATAAAAGATCCATCAAATTCAATAATATTCAGTACTTCTATCTGCTGTCCTAATGTCAGCTTATGTTCGGCAAGATATTTTAAAAAGATAGAAGAGTGATCTCTGATTCCACTGATAATCCCTTTTTCTCCAATCCCCAGCTTACAAACCGGTTTTAGATCCGGAACATGAAATCTTCCATTTTTATCGGGTATAGGATCACCATGCGGGTCAATTTTAGGAAATTCTAAAAATTCATCAAGGCGATTAATCAGAAGATCAGAATGAATGTGTTCCAGCTCTTCGGCTACGTCGTGGACCTCATCCCAATTAAATTTAAGTTTTTCTACTAAAAAAACTTCCCAAAGACGATGCTTTCTAATAATATTCAACGCACTTGATTTTCCCTTTTCGGTTAATGTAACACCTTGATATTTCTTATAATTAATTAAGTCTTTCTCGGCCAGTTTTTTGAGCATATCTGTTACAGAAGCAGCTTTCGTATTCAAAGAGTCAGCAATGGCGTTTGTGTTAACAGCCATATTTAAATCTTTTGAAAGATGGTAAATAGCCTTTAAGTAGTTCTCTTCTGTAAATGATGTAAGCATGATACAAATGTTTATGCAAAGCTAATAATATTTTTAGATTAATCTAAAATTTTATTTAAAGATGGTCGATTGTATAATATGTCAGATATGCGAAATTTTATTTGGTTTCGTTAATAAAATATATCTTTACATTTTATTTCAAATAACATGGAATTAGATAAGATTGATTTGAATATTCTCAAAATCATGCAAGAAAATGGACGTATTACTAATCTGCAGTTATCACAAATGATTGGTTTATCTCCGGCACCAACCTTAGAACGTGTTAGAAAATTAGAAAATTCCGGTTATATCAAGAGCTACCATGCTTTAGTAGATGAGGAGAAATTGGGTTTAGGAATAAAAACCTTTATTCAGGTTTCTTTAGACTTCCATCAAAACGATACTATAGATATCTTTCAAAAGGAAATTCAGCAAATTAAAGAAGTTACAGAGTGCCACCATGTTACGGGGCAATATGACTTCATACTGAAAGTTTATGTAAAGGATATTAAGGCCTATGAACAACTTATTATGAATAAAATAAGCAAAATATCGGTAGTAAAGACTTTTCAGACACTCATGATTCTTTCAACTAGTAAAAAAGAACCAATCATTCCGATAGAATATTAAAAATAGAAAGTATTTTGTAGTTAAGGCACTTTTATTCTCTACTATTTACTTTAAACGCTCTACTCAGTACTCACAATTCGCTCATATTTGCCAATCTATAGGCTGTAGATTTTGTTTTTTTAAAAATTCATTGGTTTTGCTAAATGGCCTCGATCCAAAAAAGCCGCTGTGAGCAGAGAAAGGAGACGGATGCGCTGATTTTACAATGTAGTGTTTGGATGTGTCTATCAATCTCTCTTTTTCTTGTGCAAATCGTCCCCAAAGAATAAATACAACTCCAGATTTAAAATCAGATACAGCTTTTATAGCGGCATCGGTAAATATTTCCCAGCCTCTTTTCTGATGTGATCCCGCTTTATTAGCTTCTACGGTTAATGTAGCATTTAATAATAACACACCCTGTTGTGCCCATTTTGTTAAATTTCCAGAGCCAGGAATCTTAAATCCTTCAATATCGGTTTCCAATTCTTTATAAATGTTCTGTAGCGACGGCGGAAGTCTTACGTTATCCTTTACAGAAAAAGATAATCCATGAGCCTGGCCGTATCCATGATATGGATCCTGTCCTATAATTACAACTTTAACCTGCTCAAAAGGAGTCAAATTGAAAGCGTTAAAAATTTCGGTACTTGGAGGATAGATGGCTTTCTTCTGCAATTTTTCATTTTGTAAAAACTGCTTTAAACTCATCATATAATCTTGCTTAAATTCTTTTTCTAGAACAGTAAGCCACGAACTTTCTAATTGTATACTCATTTTTTATCCTTTATTTATGAATAGCAAATCAAATAACCGATATTTGCATTCGCTAAATTAAGCATGCATTCTATAAAATGAAATTGCAAATAGCTTATTAACGTAATATTATTGAATACACAGTAAATTTATGCCAAATTTTATCAGAATTATAATCGCAGCAGTAGTACTTGGAGCCGCAATTTCTTTAATGGTCTTTTCGCATTGGGGATGGGGAATACTATTGGTTTTCTTAGCTATATTGATTTTTGTTACTTATATTTTCAACGAAAAGATGTTGATGGCGCAATGGTTCCTGAGAAAAGAAAACATGGATAAAGCCACTATTTGGCTGAACAAAATAAAAAATTACGAAAAGGAACTTTATAAAGGACAGTGGGGATATTATCATTTGTTGATTGGATTGATAGAGTCCAGAACTTCACCTATGAAATCAGAAAAATACTTTAAAAAAGCTTTACAGTTTGGCTTAACTATGGATCATAACATCGCTTTAGCCAACTTAAGTTTGGCCGGAGTAGAAATGGCTAAGCGTAATAAACGCGAGGCACAACGTTTGTTAAAAGAAGCAGAAAAAGCAGATAAAAATAAGTTAATGGCTGAGCAGATAAAAATGATGAAGGGACAGCTTACCATGTTAGATAAAACCCAGATGGTTCAGGGAGGTAGAGGACGCGGGGGATTCAGGCAGTTTTAGTTTTTGTTAATATATAGTTAGAAGGAGCGCTGTAAAAGGTGCTCCTTTTTTATTTTATACAAACTGTGTGCGTTTAGTAAAAAAATACCTAAGCGTAGACGGAATGTCTTTGAGAGACCGGTTTCGCTTGTTTGTTCTTTAGCCTTAGGAAAGATAATATTGAAACCACTGATATGAAGATCCACAGTAAATCAATAATAAGTATATCTACCATTCCTTTTGCTGCGGTTTTCCATACCCAATTTCCTGTTGTAATGCCATTAACAATGGGGACAATTAGTGCCAATACACTACTAATTAGAAAGATTTCTTTTATTGCTTTCGGCAGGTTTTTCCTAAAGATGTAAAAAATAGAAAAAGCCAGCCAGGTATAAAAATATACGTTATATAAAAAACTCTGCCCGGAACCCAAATCTAATTTGACAATAATAAACGAAATTGCTGTTACAGGCAACATACTTAAGCATGTAGACAGGAAGATATTTGTAGCCCAAAAATTGAATTTTCTTTTTTTAGGCGCTATATTGTTTTTCTCTCTTGCAGAAAACCATATCATGATTCCGGAAGCCATAACTAAACAACCTAAGACACCTAATACAAATGAAATAGCTTTTAGGAAATAACCGCCATAATTGCCATAATGTAATTTATAAATGAGTGAATAAATTACATCAACATAGGATGTCTCCTTCACGGCGTCTTTAAAATAAATAAAACTTTTGGTTTTTACTTCGTATATAGCTTTCCCGAAACTAGAAAAGTTCTCTTTTGGCGGAGAAAATCCCTGAATAGCGATTACCATATTTTCATCTCCATAATTATTGATAGCAACAGATTTGATTCTTCCATTACCCCAGCTTGCATTCGTAACAGCAGTTATCGAATCTACGTTGGGTATAAAAAACATTTTTTGATTTTTGAAATCATATTTTGAAACATCTAAGTTGATGTTTAGATCGTTATACATTTTTTTGCTTTCATTTTTATATGCTACGGAAGAAAAAGGACCCAGTACAATAACATTAACAATTAAGACAAAACCGGTAATAGCATATATTAGTTGAAAGGGAAGACCTATAGTTCCCAGAACTGTGTGGATATCAGTCCACATAGTTTTAATCTTTGACCATGGCCTAAATAAATAGAAATTACTTATTATTTTATCCCAGTGTATAAGAATACCTGTGATTAGTGCCATTAGAAATACAAAAGCTGTTAGTCCGGCTATTAGATATCCAAAGGGAGAAAGCCGAAAAGGTAAAGGAATAATATTTAATTGGGCAAGGAAATGCAGACGGTATAAAAACTCACTTAAGCCGTAAGCCTCTGCATAAGTTTTCTGAGAGTGTTTTTGATAATTGTATACAAAAGAACGTGTTTCTTTTGCATTAGGATTGTTTAAGGTGTCTTTTGAAGTAGTAATATACACATAAGAGTTTAGGGAATTTTCGTAGCTCAAAAGATTAATGTCTCTACCATAAAGTCCAATAGCCTGGTCCAGGGAATCTAACAGTTTTTGATATTTACCAGTCGCCAATGGAGTAGCTTTATAAGAACTATTGTTTTCCCAGGCTTCTATGTCACTTTTAAAAAAAGAGAAGGAACCTGCAAAGAATATAATAAATAATAATACTGCAGATATAATTCCAGTTATCGTATGTAAGTGAAAATATATATTGTAGTTGCGACGATTCATGGAGCTTATACGATAAAAGGTAAACTAAATAAAAGGGCTAGCAACAGATAGCAGCATAACACTCGCCACACAGATTTTGCAATGAAAGTATAAATCATTAGGCATACCCATAATATTACGGCAGTTAAACCTGCAGTAATGGTTACATTTTCTCTCGGGAAAATTTGCGTTAGCATAAGGTGAAACGTCATTGATACAACGTATCCACCAATGAAACCTACTAAAATTTTTATAGTTCTTAAAAAAGGTGAAGAGGTTAAATATTTTGGATTAGCAGGCATATTTTAGAACAAAAAATATTCACAACAAAACAATATCAGACTCAGGGTAATTAACAGTCGAAATCTGATATATTTTAGTGGATTTAATATTACCGTTAATGAAAGAACACATAAAAAGGATAAAATTCCCGAAATAATTCCAGAACTGACCCCCAAGCTACAGGAGAATAAAAATAAGCTAACTATGAATAGGCCTGTAGCACTACCCTTTAGCCATAATTTCGATGTGCTTTTCGGTAAAAATGGTAAAATCCTGGCATTTGATACTCTTTTTGAAGTCTTATAAAACAACGCGGTACTCAATAATTGTAAAAGAATAGTTAGGGTTAGCATTGTTTAAATTCTCTAATTTAGATCAAATATAAATAATGAATTTTAATATTTGCTATTTAATCTTCAAAATATTGAAAATCAAAAAGATACTGGTGATAGAATTGTTCTTTTTGCGAAATAAAAAAACCTTAACTTTTTAGAGTTAAGGTTTTTGTGGAGTCGGAGGGATTCGAACCCTCGTCCAAACATGGGATCAGTTGCGCTTTCTACATGCTTATTTTGTGTTTGGTTTTCGAACTAATGATGGCCACAAACAGCCTGCATTAGTCTTAGTTTCTAAAATTGTCGGGATACTATCGAAACATTTGTATCCTTATTCCAACTTTTCGGTGCTCCCGTATCAGATGTCGTTGGCTAGAACCTCTGGGGAACATCCTGCTTCCGCTACTTTAGCGAGACTAGGGCAAATCTTAAATCATTTAAGATTAAGCAGCAAGAGCGTAATTATTTTCGCCTTTTATTGTTTGAGAATCCTGATTATAGTGATGCATCCTCAATTCACTGCATGCTTACACACTTATCGTCCATCCTGTCAATTCCGGTCGACCCCGGTAATACAATACAAATATAAATATATATTGTTATGAAAATGTCTTTACAAATTCATTTTTAGGCGCAAGCGTACGTCCCGGATAAATTTCCAGCG
This sequence comes from Pseudopedobacter sp., assembly GCF_040392825.1. Lineage (NCBI taxonomy): Bacteria > Pseudomonadati > Bacteroidota > Sphingobacteriia > Sphingobacteriales > Sphingobacteriaceae > Pseudopedobacter > Pseudopedobacter sp. The sequence continues at coordinate 10,028 of NZ_JBEBVH010000044.1, read as the reverse complement.
CTTTTTCAAGACAAATCATCGCATTTGTAAGATCATCTTGATTTAGTACATATGCGAGACGAACTTCATCATCTCCAACACCTTTTGTAGCATAAAAACCAGAAGCAGGCGCTAACATAACAGTCTGTTTTTCATAGCTAAATTCTTCCAGCATCCATTTACAGAAATTATCCGCATTATCTATAGGTAATTTAGCAACCACATAAAATGCACCGCCCGGATTAGGACAATATACGCCATCCATTTTATTAAGTGCACTTACCAATATATCTCTGCGTTTTGCATATTCTTTGTTTACTTCCTGGAAGTATTCATCAGGAGTGTATAAAGAAGCGGCTTCACCTGCAATTTGTTCTACCATTCCAGGGCTTAGTCTGGCTTGTGCAAAGCGCAGAGCTATTTCCATAAAAGCTTTGTTTTTAGTAATAATACAACCTAATCTCGCACCGCAAGCGCTATACCGTTTAGAAACCGTATCAATGATAATCGCGTGTTCTTCCAGTCCTTCAAAATGCATCGGCGAAAGAAACTCTTTACCGTCATAACAGAATTCGCGGTAAGCTTCATCAGCTATAATATATAAATCATGCTTCAATGCCAATTCCCTTAAATCCAAAAATTCTTGTTTGGAATAGAGATATCCGGTAGGATTATTAGGATTACAAATCATGATTGCCTTTGTCTTCTCTGTAATTGATTTTTCAAATTCAGAAATAGGAGGTAAAGCAAATCCATTATCGATAACCGAAAGAATAGGTTTTACGATAGAATCACTTTGACAAGCATAAGCATTGTAATTTGCATAAAAAGGTTCCGGGATAATTACCTCATCGCCTTGATTTAAGCAGGTCATTAAAGAAATAATGATAGCTTCCGATCCACCGGTTGTTACCAGGATATCTTCGGGAGTAATATTATAACCCAATTTATTGTAATAATGTGCCAGAGATTTTCTATACGCGACTGTCCCTTCAGATGCAGTGTAGGCCCATACTTTAAAATCAATATTTTTAATGGCGTCTAACATTACGGCTGGCGTTTCAATATCAGGTTGTCCAATGTTTAAATGATAAACCTTTGTACCTTTAGCTTTTGCTCTCTCAGCTAGCGGTGTAAGCTTCCTAATTGGTGAAGCTGGCATCTGTTTCCCTTTTTCAGATATCTTTGGCATAATTCCACAAAATTAAGTGGTGTTTTTGTAATTTTTATAATTTTTGTTAAAGTCTATATACAAAGAAAAGCCTTTCCTGAAATGCAGGGAAGGCTTTTCCTGAATTTAAATGAGTTAAATTAATTGGCGGCGCTAACTACCTCTCCTTTAATGTATAACATTTTTACAGGAGTTTTAGAGTTAGAAGTAATTTTAACGAATTTGTTAAAAGGAGCTACAGCCGCAGCATTATAAGTTAGAGTGATTGATCCAGTTCCTCCTTTTGGAAGTGGAGTGCCTTGTTTAGGCTCTACACTTGGAACAGTACAGCCACAAGTAGACTCTACGTTAGAAATAATCAACGGCTCGTTACCTACGTTAGTGTATTTGAATGTAAAAGAAACTGGTTTTCCCTGAGGGATCTTACCAAAATCATGAGTTTCTTCTACAAACTTAAATTCTGCTTTATTGTCCTGCATAGCAGTGAAGCCTACAAAACCAACTAATACAGCAGCAATAATAAGTAGCTTTTTCATGATAATTTAATTTTATTCAAATGTAGTAAACTCAAAAGATGTTCCAAATATTTTATGAAATAAGATTGTAAAATTCGGCATACCCGATGATATTTCCTATTTTTGAAAGCAACGGACAGAAATTTTAGAGATGCAATATAAAGTAACCAATCAGTTTGATACTTCGGAATTGAGTTTTGACGACTTTAAGTCTATAGTAATAAAAGACTACAAAATTGCATATGAAAGCCGACAAGTAAGTTTACAGGGAAGAAAAGAAGCATTAACTGGTAAGGCGAAATTTGGAATATTTGGAGATGGAAAAGAGGTAGCCCAAGTGGCTATGAGCAAAGCCTTTAGAAAGGGAGACTGGAGATCTGGTTATTACAGAGATCAAACTTTTATGTTTGCCACAGGAATGGCTAATGTTAAACAGTTTTTTGCCCAATTATATGCACATCCAGATTTAGAGCATGAGCCCCATTCAGGCGGAAGGCAAATGAATGCACATTTTGCTTCCCGATCTGTGAATCCTGATGGTTCCTGGAAAAACCTGACTCAAAAGATGAATTCTGCCTCTGATGTATCTTCGACAGCAACACAGATGGCTCGCCTGGTGGGTTTGGCAGAAGCTTCTAAATTATACCGGCAAAATCCGGAACTCAAAGAATTTACACAGTTTTCTATTAATGGGAATGAAGTGGCATTTGGAACCATAGGTAATGCTTCTACGGCAGAAGGTTTGTTTTTCGAAGCTATTAATGCCGCAGGTGTACTACAAATCCCATTAGCCATTTCTATTTGGGATGATGGTTACGGGATATCTGTTCCAAATAAATATCAGACTACCAAAGAAGATATTTCAGAAGTTCTGAAAGGATTCCAGAGAACCAAAGATAAGCCGGGGATTGAGATTTTTAAAGTGAAAGGCTGGGATTATGTGGCGCTTTGCGAAACTTATGAAACAGCCATTAAGATATGCCGTGAAGAGCATGTGCCGGTTTTGATTCATGTGACAGAGATGACACAGCCGCAAGGGCATTCTACTTCAGGATCACATGAGCGTTATAAATCTAAAGAGCGTTTAGAGTGGGAGAAAGAGTACGATTGTATTGCACACATGCGCAAGTGGATGCTGGAATCTGCTATCAGCACAGAGGAAGAGCTAACGGAAATTGAAAACCAGATAAAATCAGACGTCAAAGCTGTTATCAAAGAAGCCTGGACAGAGTTTTTAGAAGATGTAAAAATTGAACGTAACAAGGCAATAGTACTTCTAGAAGATTTAGGCCAGGAAATTCCCGAGGTAAAGAAAATAGCACTTATTTATAAATCAGAGATCGATCCGCTAAGGAAGGAAATGTTTGGAGCTATTCGTAAGGCTTTAAGAGTGGCAAGATTTCATGAATCAAATGCTAAATCAGCTTTAAAAAAATGGTACGAAGAACAGAAAAAGATAAATGAAGAAAGATATAATTCGGGACTTTTTTCAGATACTCCCCAATCTCCTTTAAAAATTGAACATACAGCTCCTGTGTACAGCTCTGATTCTAAAATGGTCGATGGAAAAGATGTACTTAACGCATGTTTTGAAGCTAACTTTAGAAAGAATCCTTTATTAGTAGCATTTGGAGAAGATTTAGGATTGATTGGGGACGTTAATCAGGGATTTGCCGGTTTACAGGCAAAGTTTGGAGAAATAAGAATTTCAGATACCGGAATTCGTGAAATGACTATTATGGGTCAGGGAATAGGGCTTGCTTTGAGAGGTTTTAGACCTATTGCCGAAATTCAGTATCTGGATTACATTTTTTTTGCAATAAACATATTGACTGATGATCTCGCTTCATTAAGCTATAGAACAAAAGTTGGCCAGATTGCGCCAATGATCGTTAGAACAAGAGGTCACAGATTAGAAGGTATCTGGCATTCCGGATCGCCAATGAGTGCTATTTTGGGATCTTTGAGAGGAGTCCATTTATGCGTCCCTAGAAATATGACTCAGGCGGCAGGTATGTATAATACTTTACTAAAGGGCGATGAACCGGCAGTTATGATTGAGACCCTGAACGGGTATCGTATAAAAGAAAAGCTTCCCGACAATATTGGCGAGTTTACCATACCACTTGGGCAGGTGGAAATTTTAAGAGAAGGCACCGATATTACAATTGTTTCTTACGGAGCGGTTATTAAACAGATTATGGAGGCGGTTGCAGAATTGGCAACCTTAGGCATAAATGCAGAAGTTATAGATGTACAAACTTTGATGCCTTTTGATCTAGCCATGGATTGTGCAAAATCTCTGCAAAAAACAAATAAATTATTAGTAGTAGATGAAGATGTTCCGGGAGGAGCCTCAGCATATATTCTGCAGGATATTTTAGAACGTCAAAACGGATATTATGCTTTAGATGCACAGCCTAAAACATTACCAGCTAAGGCTCACCGACCTCCGTATGGATCGGATGGTGATTACTTTACAAAACCAAGTGCCGATGATGTGATAGAGATTGTTTATCAGATGATGAGCGAATCTGATCCTGAAAAATATCCTCAATTATAAATATTTAAAAAGAAAATTAGAAAGGGGCTATCTGAAAAGCCAAAATATTGTCGGTTTTGATGGTCCCTCTCCCTGAACTCTTTGTAATGAAAGAGAGGGGCTACCCGATGAAACCTGAATAACTTAGGTTAATTATAGAATTTTGTATAAGGCCTTTATATACTTATCAATATATAACTGTTTATCTTTTGACTTGTATTGTTGGATATAACGAGGATGTTCCAATATGGTTAGCTTATCAAATAATTTTTCTTCTTTGTTCAACTTGCCAATAAAATCGGCGTTTTTCTTTCCTAATATAAAGACTTCAGAAGTATCCAATCCCAGGCTGATATGTTGTTTAAGCGAATATATCATAAAATCTTTTACCATTTCAAACAGCCTCCGGTCATCATAATAATTTGCATTCAACCATTTATCTGCTCCGGCATTTCTGATGATTGCCAGAGGGAAAGGAGAGTTTATATAAAAATGTTTATAAAAACTTTGCGGGCCACCCCATGCTGCTATCATGTCGTATATAAAGACAGAAGATATTTCGTGGGTATATGCTGATTTCATTGTAATACCGCAAACGCTCTCCAATCGTTTTGTATCGGTAAATGGTACACCGGTTACACCTGCCCCATGACGACTCGGGTTAATTCCAATGATAAACTTTCTTGGAGTAGAATCATTATAATACTTCTCATAAAAAGCCTGCATGACCAGCATGGTTTCTGGGTTGTCCATATACGGATTCATTACCTGAAATCCTTTTGGTAAATCTCCTGAATAATGGAGTTTTCGGTTGAAAGCTATAACTTTTTGAGCGAAAGTATTTTCCATGATATTCTTTAAAAACTATAATACCAGCTCAGATTTAACCAACCCAAATGAGTTTTTGTCTCACTTAACATTTCCTCCATTCTGTAATCCAATCCGGCTTCAATTTTATTAGAATCATTTATATTATAACCTAAGGCAGCAAGTCCGCGTATTTCAAAATTGACATCGTTTTTTTTCAAAGAACCTAAATATTCATTGCTAAATTTCAGATAAAACTCCTTTTCATCTATAGTTTGTCCTTCCAATGCTTTGTCTGTACTAATTCGATACCTTAGTCTGAATCTGAAGTCCTCGTTTTTGCCAAAAGTTTCATCAGTCCTGAAACGGTGAGCAAGTCGTATATTCCCAGTCTTTTGTACCAATGCGTATTGTTGTATGAATCTGTGAATAATATCTCCGTTTTCTTTACGTCTCCCCAGGTAGCCAGCTCCTACTGTATGGATACTGTTTAATTTTTTCGTCAATACGAGTTCTATGTCAGACCTTTCGTATTCATATTGTAAATTCATAGGCATTCCGGTAATGCCTTCATAGAAAATTTGCCTGTTTTCAAGTTTGGCATTCAGCTTCCATTTTTTTTCAAATGATATATCTGTATTTATTTGAGTAAGCAGACCTAGTTTATATTCGTTCTGAGCAAAAGTATTTATGCTTGTTAAACTTATAACAAGTATTAAAATGATTTTAACCCTCATGTTAGAAAATTAGATTATTGGTGTTTTTTTGGACAATTTCATATTCTTTTAAAAGCTTTCCATTTTCGTTAAACAGAAATTCAAAGAAGTCTATGTCTTTGCCTTTGGTCCCTCTAACTTCCAATTCGAAATTAGTTTCGTATCTGGTATCAGATTTTCCTGTGGTAATTAATGATTTGATGGTGGTTTCAGCGGCAAGCCATTGCTTCTGTATCTTTACAATTCTATACTTTGTAAACCTGGTTTTTAAAAAATCGCCAATTTTATCCCTGGTTTCGGTTGGAAGACTTTCAAAAGAAACAATCTGCTCTGTATCCTGTAAATTTCCCTGACTGTCAAACTTAATACTATATCTTGTTTTTGATTGTATGGTTTTAGCTTCTATAAATGAGCCTTTTGTGTTTTCTTCACGATACCATTTTACGGTTGAACCGGGAAAGCATTCTTCAATAAAGGTGAGGGCATTTTCAGGAACTGCGTTCTTTTTTATACGGTACTCACGTTCAACTTTTGTTTGAGCTGATGCCAACTGACTAAAAGTGGCAGACAGGATAATAGCTACCAGAGTTCTTATTTTTATCATATTACTGAGAATCATAAATCAAAACTTTTTCAAACAAGCTTTTAAATTCATCTAAAAAAGCCAGATGTATAGCATGTGTCTGATAAACATCGTGACCAGCTAAATCCTCAAAAATAGTTAAAAGAGAAAAAGTATAAGTTGAGTCTACTACTGCTCTATCTATAGGCGCAGGTGTGCCAATGTAAATAGATTTAATAGTTTCTACATTTCTGAGCGATTCTAACCCTTTACGGAAAGCTTTTTTCTGTTCCCTGGTAGTCTCGGGCTTTAGCCAAAATAATACGTGATGAGTTAACATGATTAAAAAATAGCTATATAACAAAGATAGTTAATATTGTATTTTTAACTGTCATCCTGCCATAATAATGTCTTAAAACGAATATGTTTTCCAAAATGAAAATTAAAGGGGTATCTTTAATTAAATTCATTGGAGGATTAAAAATGGTAATTAGAATCAACTTTGATGCTTATTTAAAACAATTGGCAGCGGTTATTGCTAATAGCTTTGCCTTTTACGACAGGTTTAACCGTTTTAGTTTGCCTAAGGAATACACCTACCAGATTTCCAGTAAAGACTTTATTTTCTAAGCCCCGGCTTAAAAGAGTCGGGGCCTTAATAAGGCATCTTTTTCATCCATTTTACATCGTTTTGTAAGGCGTAGCTCTATGCTATGTTTCGTCATGTTTATGGTTTTAGAAGATCGGTTTTAAATGAAATAATGTTTAAATAAAAAATTAATACACAATGGAAAGCTTAGAATTGAAATTATCAAAAGGTGTTTACAGTCTATTAAAAGATTATCTGAAGTCTAACAGCAATACAATGCCAGATTTTAATAAACAGAAACTGATATCTGAATTAGAAAAAGCGGAAGTGTTGACTGAAAAGGCTTTGCCGACCGAATTTGTTTCTGTCAATACAAAATTAAAAATTAGAGAAGAAGACTCTGGAAAGGAACTGGAATTTATTTTAGTAGAACCTAAGAAAGCAAAACAGAAGTTAAATAAGCTGTCTATTCTTTCACCAATAGGTGTTGCGCTGGCAGGTTATAAAACAGGGGATATAGTGAGTTGGGAAATGCCAGATGGTTTAAGGAATTATCATATTAAAGAAGTAACTCCTGTAAATTAATAAAAGAAGGGTTGTCTTCTATGTTTGGTTCATATAAACATAGAAGACAACCCTCTATCTTAAAAAAAGCTTTAATCTAATTTCTTTAATTCCGACATGACGAACTGCGCAAGCTCTCTGATATAACCCGCACTGAAATTGAATTCGATTCCTGCAGTCTTATAAATCTCTTTAATAGATTTTGTATAACCCAATTTTAAAGCATTTATATAGCTGTTTAGCCCATTTTCCGGATTCTCTTTATAATTTTTCCATACAGCAATGGCACCTAATTGGGCAATTCCATATTCGACGTAATAAAATGGTACTTCAAAAATATGAAGTTGTTTTTGCCAAAGGTTGGCCAGGGCTTCCTCATGATTACTCCAGTCGACAAAATTAGCACCAAATTCTGTGAAAATTCTTTTCCACGCTGCGGTACGTTCTTCACTTGTATGGTTTGGGTTTTCGTAAATCCAATGCTGGAATTTATCTACGACAGCCACCCATGGCAAAGTTTTAAGAACATCTTTTAATTGATATTGTTTAGCTCTTTTCAATTCCTCTGGATTGGAGAAAAACTCGTCCCAATAATCCATAGAAATCAATTCCATAGACATAGAGGCCAGCTCCGCTACTTCAGAAGGACAATGTTTAAAATCATTCAATTCTAAATCTGCGGTTAAGAAAGTATGAACAGCGTGGCCACCTTCGTGAACCATAGTTGTTAGATCTCTAAAGGAACCAGCAGCATTCATAAAGATAAAAGGAGCGCCAGTCTCCGCCAGAGGGTAATTATAACCTCCCGGAGCTTTTCCTTTTCTGCTTTCCACGTCAAAAAGGTTATTGTCTTTCATGATGGAAAGTCTTTCTCCAAGATATGGATTTAATTTATGGAAGCATTGGATAGATTTGCTGATAAGCTCTTCACCATTTTCAAAAGGCTTCAATGCTGGCTTACCAGAAGTGTCAACTTCAGTATCCCAGGGTTTTAAAACATCCAGTTGCAGTGCTTTTTTTCGCTCATTGGCCTGTTCTGCCAATAAAGGAACAATTTCTTGCTGAACGGCATCATGAAAATCAAAGCAATCCTGAACAGAATAATCAAATCGGCCCAAAGCCTCAAACATATAATCTCTGAAATTTTGGAATCCAGCATTTAAAGCAACCTGATGTCTTAGCGATTTCAGTTTATTGAACAGACTATCCAGTTCCTCCTTATCTTGCAGGCGTCTTATGGTTATGCTTTCCCATGCTTTCTGACGTTTATCTCTATCCAGATCTTTCAGGAAATTAGAAGCTTGTTCCAGTGTATATTCCTGCCCGTCTATAGTTACAGACATGGCACCAGTTATACTCTGATATTTTTGCTGTTCAACCTGGAGTTCGGTTTGCAAAGGAATGTTCTCTTCTCTGAATAAAGCTAATGCTTTTTTTACACCTCTTAAATAGATGAAATATTTTTCATGATCGAGATCATTCACATAGACAGACCCGACTAGTTTCTTGTTAAGTTCATTTTGTAATGGAGCAATTTTTGGTTCAATTTCCGTAGCGAAATACTGAAAGCTTTTTACCAGTTCTTCATTCGCTGTATCGCAGGTCATTTTAATATATCTCCAGGCGAAATCTTCTTCTAAAGTTGCTTCCAGTTCACTTCTGTCTCGTAACCATTGCTCTAAATCTGTAGTGTTGTTTAAAGAACGATTAACCAGTTCGTTGAAAAGTGGCTCTAAATTTTCCCATTTTATTTCTAAAGAATCAGGAACAAAGGTTTTTTTTCTTTTTTCTATCATGATAATTATGATCTAATAAAAATGTCTAATAAAAAGCAAGCGGCAAAAGCAACAGAGGCAATGCCATTTGTAGTCATGAATGCAAAATTAACTCTTGATAAATCGTTTGGTTTTACCAATCTGTGCTGGTAGATAAGCATGGAAATAAAAATCACCAAACCTGCATAGTAGAACCAGGAAAGTGGAGTAATAAAAATAGGTGCTATAACAAAGCCTGCCGAAAGGACATGCAGTATATTGCTGGTAATTAATGCGTTTTTGGTTCCCATATAAGATGGAATAGAATGTAATTTTTGATTTCTGTCAAATTCCTCATCCTGAAGGGCGTAAATAATATCGAACCCGCTTACCCAACAAAGAACAGCGCCAGAAAATAATATAGGAAGCAGGGCAAATTCACCTGTAATAACCAGATAAGCGCCAATAGGAGCAAGTGAAAGTCCCAGTCCCAGAACAAGGTGACATAGTGCTGTAAAACGCTTGGTGGCACTATATCCTAAAACTACCAGTAAGGCAATTGGAGACAAGTAAAAACATAATGGATTAATAAACCAGGTTGCAGTTACAAAAAGTAAACAGTTAACTATAGTAAATATTAAAGCATTTTTTGCAGAAATCCTGCCAGCGGGAATATCTCTAACTTTGGTTCTCGGATTCAGTGCATCAATATCCCTGTCGAGGTATCTGTTAAAAGCCATGGCAGCATTTCTGGCAAATACCATACATACAATCATGAATGCCAGTTTTGACCACGAAAATTCATGATCTGTTGTGCTTACAGCTAGGA
>NZ_JBEBVH010000043.1:0-20141 GCF_040392825.1 Pseudopedobacter sp. | reverse complement strand
TAGATTTTACAGCCGGAATTTACAAAAGGAATATTTATGGAACAGCTAATCCGGAGGTTACTTTAGGTTTAGGCGATGTTGGAAATGACATTGCCATATATGGTTCTAAAATGTATGTAGTAGTGAATGTATCTAATAAAGTAGAGGTACTGGATGCCAGAACAGGAAAAAAAATAAAACATATAGAACTTTTAAATGGTAGGTATATAGCTGTTAATAACGGAAAAGTATATGTAAGTGCGTATTTAGGAAAGATTGGTGATCCTAATTCTCCACAAGGAATTGTTGCAGAAATTGATACTGTGTCATTAAGCATTGCAAGAAAAGTAGATGTGGGCAGACAGCCAGAGGAAATGGCCGTTTTAGATGATAAATTATATGTTGCTAACTCTGGCGGATATAGCCCCGAAAATTATGAAAGCACCGTTTCTGTTATAGATCTGAATACATTTACAGAAACAAAAAGAATAGAAGTCGCTATTAATTTGCACAGGCTTAAAGCGGATACTTACGGCGATTTATATGTTTCTTCGAGAGGCGATTTTTATGATATTCCCGCCAAACTGTTTGTCCTGGATACAAAGACAGACCAGATTAAAAAAACTTTTGATATAGCCGTAAGTGATATGGTTATCCATGAAGATAAAGCTTATATCTGCGGAACAGAGTGGAGCTATATTAAAGGAGAAAATGTTGTTACCTATAATACAATAGATGTAAAGGACGAAACTGTGCTTAATCAGTCTTTTATAACAGATAATATTCAATCCAAAATTATGTTGCCCTATGGTATCGCAGTAAATCCCCAAACGGGAGATATTTTTATTACCGATGCTAAAGACTATTTAAATCCCGGAGAACTGTATTGTTTTAACAGAGATGGTCAGTTGAAATGGTCTGCAGCAACGGGAGATATTCCTTCGCGTTTTGCTTTTGTTTACTAGTTTATTATTAACCCCCAATATATATCAAATGAAAATTTATAACAACAGTAGAGTATTAGTATTTTCAATATTACTATCTGCACTATTTATTACATCATGCAGTAAAAAAGATGATTTTAAGAAAGAAGAAATAAATGAGACTTCAGAGCCCGATTGGTCATTAACAGAACAGCTTAATTTGCCATTAGGAGATTCGGTTATTATAAAAGTATCGCATGCATCTGATACATTGGAATATACTAACGAATGGAAAATTAATGACGTAGTGGTTTCAGATGCAGATAGCTTAGTTTTTAGGAATTATAAGGCAGGTACCTATAATATAGAATATAAAGTTGTTTATGCAGACACAACTTATAAAAAAAGCAATAGTATAGAGGTTATAAAAAAGTCTGTTGCGGTTACAGATGCGAATAGAATGTATGCTAATCAGTTGTTCGAGTATGTTCCGGCTCCAGGCCAGTTTATCAATAAAACTCCGGGTAATTTAGCAAGTGCAGAAGGTATTTTAGGCAAAAAAGGTATGGTTACTTTAGGCGCTTTCGGAGGTAGCATAGTTCTGGGCTTCGACCATCTGGTAAATAATACAACTGATTCTGATGATATCATTATTTACGGTAATGCTTCGGCTACCGGAGCAGAACCAGGGACTGTATGGGTAATGGAAGATACTAACGGAAATGGTAAGCCAGACGATATTTGGTACGAAATAAAAGGTAGCGAATATGGTAAGGAAGGGTACATCAGCAATTACACGGTAACATATACCCGCCCTGAACCTATAACGGCAGACGTTCCATGGAAAGACAACCTGGGAAATAGTGGCGTTATTAAAACCAACGCTTTTCATAAACAATCTTATTTTCCGCTATGGATAGGAGGAAATGAATACACCGTAAAAGGGACATTGCTGCCATCTGCCAATATAGATAAATCTAGGCCAACCAGTATTGCCAGTTATCCTTTTGCAAAGGGCTATGCAGATAATGCAACAGGGAGCGATAGAATAGATATTGCTGATGCGATGGACAGCAATGGTAATAGGGTAAACTTAAGGGGTATTCACTTTGTTAAAATTCAGACAGGTATTTTAGATGATCTGGGATGGCTGGGAGAACTGTCTACCGAAGTCCTTGGAGTAGCAGATTTAAGTTTTGTTAAATAACTATAAAATCTTATAAACTTTCCGTAGAAATTTTAATAATTCTACGGAAAGTTTGTAGTTGTTAATAACTATCTCCCTATAACGGTTCCATTTGGAATAACTGCATTTTTCTTAATCACTACAATACCGTCGCAAACGGTATAGCTATTATAATCCCCGCCCTTTAAATGGTTGCCGCCAATAATACGTACATCGTCACCAATGCGGCTATTCTTATCCAGAATTGCGTTTTCAATATAACAGCGTTCGCCAACTCCCACAATGGGTTCCTGTCTTTCCCTTGCAGCGTTCAAATCTGCCAGATCTTCATAATAATCACTACCCATCATACAAGTAGATCTGATTACCGAACCGACGCCAATTCTAGATCTTACTCCAATAACAGACCGGTCAATTTTATCTGCAGAAATAATACAACCGTCCGAAATGATTGAATTATTCAGTGTAGTACCAGAAATCTTCGACGGAGGTAACATTCGGGGTCGCGTAAAAATGGTATTATGATCAAACAGATTGAAAGCAGGGATGTCATCCGTTAAACCAATATTGGCTTCAAAAAACGAACTGATGGTTCCAATATCTGTCCAGTAACCATCGTATTGATAGCTTAGTACCCGTATTTTATCTATAGAATCAGGAATAATCTCTTTACCAAAATCCATTCCCTTATGTTCCTGTAAAAGTTTATTTAGTATGCCTTTACTAAAAACATAAATTCCCATAGAAGCCAGATATTCTCTGCCCTGACTTTTTAACTGATCGCTGACTTCAGATGTCCAGTCGGGTAAAAGGTCGTTTGTAGGCTTTTCAATAAATGAAGTGATAAGGTTATTTTCATCAGATTTTAAAATGCCGAAACCATTTGCATCTTTTGCAGAAACAGGAATAGTCGCAATCGTTAAATCTCCTTTATTTTGAATATGGAAATCTACTAAAGCAGCAAAGTCCATTTGATAAAGCTGATCGCCTGAAAGGACCAAAACATAATCATAATCTACATTAATTGTCTTTTTTATAGAACGCCTTACAGCATCGGCGGTACCTTCAAACCATTTATCTCCCTCATTAGTCTGTTCCGCCGCAAGAATATCTACAAATCCTTTACTGAAAATGCTGAAATTGTAAGTGTTCTTGATATGGGAATTTAATGAAGAAGAATTGTATTGAGTTAATACAAAAATCCTGTTAAATCCAGAATTAAGACAATTTGAAATTGGAATATCAACCAGTCTGTACTTACCAGCAATTGGTACTGCCGGTTTAGACCGCTGGTCGGTCAAAGGATAAAGACGTGTCCCTCTTCCTCCTCCTAAAACAATAGAGAGAACTTTTGGCAACATATAGCTTTCGATTTAATTAAGTAATTGGTTATATAAATTCAAATATCTCTGAGCCGATTTTTCCCACGAAAAATCTAACTGCATCATTTTCTGCTGGTTCTTTTTATACAGATCCGTCTGCTCGGAATAATCCATCGCTCTTTTCACAGCATAACAAACGTCTGTTATGGCTGCTTTTTGGAAAACAATACCATAGCCATCAGTATCATTGATATCCAGAACAGTGTCTTTTAGGCCGCCAATGCTGTTTACAATAGGTAAGGTGCCATATTTCATAGCGTAGAGCTGGTTTAATCCACAAGGTTCCACGCGTGAAGGCATCAATATAAAATCGGCACTTGCATAAATAGCATGAGCCAGATTTTCGTCGTACCCGAAGTAGACAGCCAGTCTTCCCGAATACGGTTCTACCAGTTTTTGAATGTGCGATTGGATTAACTGATCTCCAGAACCTAAAATAAATATACTTATTTTATTTTCGTTTTCTTTAAAAACATTAAACAATATTTCAGGCAGTAAATCGGCCCCTTTTTCAGCAGCAAAACGACCTATAAATGCCAAAAGGGGTAGTTTGGCGTCTAAACCATATTGTTTACAGAGTTGTTTTTTGTTAGATGCCTTACCTGTTTTTACACTTTTAACCGCATAGTTTTTCGCAAGAGAATGGTCCGTTTCCGGATTCCATATATCTGTGTCAATACCGTTAACAATACCAAAGGACTTGTGTCTTTCGTCAGAAAAAAGTGTCTGAAGGCCGTTAGCCTCCTCATAAAGTTCTTCCAAATATCCTTCCGATACGGTAGTATAGGCATCGCAGCATTTTATCGCTGTCGCTAAGGGGTTAATTAATCCGTCCCAGTCCAGCAAGCCCCATTTCCAGGTATCAAACGCGGGTAAAAGAATACCTTTATTCCAATTCATCCAGCCTTGATATTGACCATTATGTACAGTTACAACAGTTTTACAGCCAGAAAGAAAAGAGAAATCTCTGGAATGTCGTACAAGAAATGGAATCAATCCTACATGATGGTCGTGACAATGGAGAATATCCGGCACAATTTCCTTGTCTTTTAGCCATTGCAGAAAAGCATGCTGAAACGCAATAAACTGTTCGCCTTCGTCCGGATAGCAATATACTTCTGAGCGATCTAGTTTACCCGGAATTTTAATAAGATAGAGCTCAAAACCCAGGCTGTTTTCCTGTTCTTTATAAATTTGAAAGTCAAAACGTTCTGACCCCTGATAAAAACTACCCTGATGCACTACCGTAAAAGGGTGATTATTTACAAAAGGTCTGTCGTACCAGGGCATAACAACACAGGCATCTATCCCCAGTTTTTTCTGATATTTAGGTAATGCTCCCACAACATCGGCTAAACCACCAACTTTGGCTACGGGATAGCATTCTACACTTAAATGGAATACTTTTGTCATAGAGTTTAGTTTGTAATAGGTGTTCTTTCAGAAATTTCTAATGGCTTAACACTTTGTTTTTTGTGTTTCCTTTTCAGTATAATGCCTGCCAGGGGAGGAAGCGATAAAGCAACAGATTGATTTTGTTGCATCCAATCAATATCATCCGAGTTTAAACTGTCAGAAATTTCTACGCCGCTTCCATAAAATTGAAAATCATCGGAATTAAGCACAAGTTCCCATTCTCCATTATATGGAACGCCAATTCTGAAATCGTGACGTACAACAGGGGTAAGGTTTAAAACTACAATGGAGTCGTCTTTTGGGTCGAAAGCTTTTCGCCAATATACAAATACCGAGTTATTGTTGTCGTTATTTTCTATCCATTGAAATCCGTCGCTGTCGAATGCTTTTTGGTATAGGCTTGGCATAGAACGGTAAACAGTATTTAAAGCGGCTACGAAACGGCTCATTCCCGAATGTGGAGCATACGCTTTTAAATGCCAGTCCAGAGACAGGTTAACATTCCATTCTGAAGTTTGTCCAAACTCTCCGCCCATAAACAATAGTTTCGTTCCGGAGAAAGTAAACATGTAAAGATATAGCGCTCGCAGATTGGCAAATTTCTGCCATTCGTCTCCCGGCATTTTATAGATTAATGGCTGTTTCCCATATACAACCTCGTCATGAGAAAGCGGTAACATAAAATTTTCGTGGTATGCATAAACAGTTGCAAATGTCATAGCATGATGGTGGTAGGTCCTGTTAATAGGATCTTCTTTGAAATAATTTAACGTATCATGCATCCAGCCCATCATCCATTTCATGCCAAAACCCAGACCATTAGAGAAAGTAGGTTTGCTCACCCCGGGCCATGAGGTAGATTCTTCGGCAATGGTTTGTACATAAGGAAAATTGGCATATACGGCTTCGTTAAATTCTTTGAGGAAATGTACCGCTTCCAGATTTTCATTACCACCAAATTCATTAGGTACCCATTCGCCCTGGTTTCTGGAATAGTCCAGATAAAGCATAGAAGCCACAGCGTCTACCCGAAGGCCATCAATATGAAAACGGTCTAACCAGAAAAACGCGTTGCTGATAAGAAAAGAACGAACCTCATTACGCCCATAATTGAAAATATAGGACTGCCAGTCTGGATGAAACCCCTTTCTGGGGTCTTCATGTTCATATAAATAAGAACCATCAAATTTATGCAGGCCATGGGCATCTCCCGGAAAGTGGGAGGGAACCCAATCTAAAATAACACCAATATCATTTTGGTGAAGCTGCTCTATCAGATACATTAAATCCTGAGGTGAACCATAACGTGAGCTTGCAGCAAAATATCCTGTAATCTGATAACCCCATGACGGATAATAGGGATGCTCCATCACCGGAAGGAACTCTACATGCGTAAATCCCAGTTCTTTGATGTAAGGAACCAGCCTTTCTGCAATTTCTCTGTAGCTGAGCAAACGATCCGGCTCGTCCGGATTACGCATCCAGGAACCAAGGTGCATTTCGTAAACCGACCAGGGCTGATCCAGCCGATTTATTTTCTGACGTTTTTTATGCCACGCTTCATCTTGCCATTCGTACCAGGTTGATGCGACTTTAGAAGCCGTTTGCGGCGGAATTTCCCATTCAAACGCAAATGGATCGCCCTTTTCTAAATGTTCACCATATTCAGAAACTATACCATACTTATAAGTTTCGCCATTTTGAAGACCTGGAATAAAACCTTCCCAAATTCCGCTTTCATCCCAACGTACAAATAGCGTGTGCGTGTCATGGTTCCAATAGTTGAAATTTCCAATTACCGAAACTTGTTTTGCTCCCGGAGCCCAAACAGAGAAATAAACACCTGCTTGCCCATCGCAGTTCACTTCATGTGAACCAAATTTTTCATATAGTTTGTAATGCTTGCCGGATCTGAACAAGGAAATGTCGAAATCTGTAAATAAGCTATATGGTAGAACATTTTTCGTCATATCATCCCTGTATTAAAATATCCTCGAAATCTTTGCTCACTCTTACCCGGTAATATCCGGATTCATCTTTTTGGTAGCCAATTTCCTTCCCGTCAACCAATACTTTCTGAATGTCAAAAGGTAATTGAATGAGCTTCAGATCATATTCTTCGTAACGTTCGGTAAATAGCCCTTTTAATTGTTGTTTGATATCCAGAGAGTGGTCGGTGCCAGAAGTGATAAAGCATTTTTCCAGATAAACATCCTGTTCATAAGCAAAAGTATCTCCGTGGTCTGTATACAGATAAGATTTATTGATGCCTTTGCCAAAATAGACATTTAATAAAAGCTCTTCTATTTTCTTTTCTCCCGTATGTTGCATTACCGGATATTCAGCGATAACAGAACCTGCTTTTACGAAAATCGGCATTTCGTCTAAAGGAGTTTCTATATTATGCTCTTGTCCGCCCTGGAAAATATGGTTATTAAAATAATAATACCAATCGCCTTCTGGCAGATAAACTATTTTGGATTGCTGACCGGGGTTTAATACCGGGGAAACCAAAATCTTCTCACCAAAAGAGAACTCCTCTTCGCGTTGCCAGTTAGACTCTATGTGTTGCTCTATCAAACTTATTGGCCTTAATATCGGGTAGCCATAGCGTGTCTGTTCCCAAAAAACAGAATATATATAAGGCAATAGTTTGTACCGCAGTTCAATAAACTTTTTACATATTTTCTCCCAGTCTTCGCCAAAGCTCCATGGTTCCCTGTCGCGGGTATCTCCTGCAGAATGAACCCTCATGAAAGGAGAAAATACGCCAAACTGAACCCAACGCGTATACAATTCGCCGTCCGGTTCGCCTGTAAAGCCGCCAATATCGGTTCCGCAGAAAGAAATGCCCGAAACCGAAAGTCTCTGTAATTGCAATACACCAATTTTCAGGTGTTCCCATGTAGCCATGTTATCACCTGTCCAAACAGAAGAATAGCGTTGAGTTCCGGCATACGCTGCGCGGGTAATGGTAAATGGGCGTTTGTTCTTATAAAGTTTTTTCAATCCATCGTATGTAGCTCTAACCATCTGCATGCCATAAACGTTATGCGCCTTCCGGTGTGATCCCCGTTGGCCATCAAAGTTATGCCTTACATCGTCGGGGAAAGTGCCACGACCGAAAACAGCGGGCTCGTTCATGTCATTCCAGAACCCGGCAACGCCATCTTCTACCAAACCCTGGTACAACGTTCCCCACCATTCTCTCACTTCGGGGTTAGTAAAATCAGGAAACTGGCACCTTCCGGGCCAAACGTAACCTTCCATAAAATAATCGTCACCACGACGGCAGAAGTATTTGTTTTCCTTACCTTCTTTAAACACCCAATAATTTTCGTCTACTTTTAGACCGGGATCAATCATCACCACAGTTTTAAAACCATCATTAGCCAGATCGAAAATCATCTTTTTAGGGTCCGGAAAATATTGTTTGTTCCAGGTAAAACAGCGGTATCCGTCCATATAATCTATGTCCAGATAAATGGCATCACAGGGAATCTGCCGCTTTCTGAACTCTTCCGCTACATGTCTTACATTCGCTTCCGGATAATAGCTCCATCTGCATTGGTGGTAGCCTATAGCCCACAGCGGCGGAAGATAATGAGTGCCGGTTAACACATGGTAGCGTCTTACCACATCAATCATGTGAGGACCATGTATGTAGTAGTATTGCAGTTCGCCCCCTTCAGACCAAAAGCTGGTTTTAACGGGATCTTCCGAAGCAAAGTCGAAATAAGTTTTAAAAGTATTGTCGAAGAAAATGCCGTACGCATCACCATCGTTTAAACCTATATAGAAAGGTATCGTTTTATACAGAGGATCCTGGTTAAAGGCGAAGGCATAGGTGTCCGAGTTCCAGTTTGTAAACCGACGTCCACGAAGGTTAAATGTCGAAGCTTTGTCTCCCAAACCATAAAATGCCTCCTTACTTTCTGTCTGTTTGGTACAATATACATAATATCCGCCCGCATCCGGATTTTCCTCCCAATGCATTGGCGAATGGTCTGCATTCATTATTTTTCCTTCTCTGTTTTCAAAAGAGATCAAAAAGTCTTTTTTGCTGATTTTACATGTTACCGTATTGGTTTTAACCAGATAAGCATCCTCCTCTTCTATACATTGATGCCTGCTTATACGATGGGTCTTTTTAGCGATAGCGTAAGAAAAATCTTCGAGAAAAGTACCCTGTGGAGCCAGTCTCACTCTGATTATCTCATCGGTAATTACTTTTACCTCCACCTTTGCCACCCCATCATAAAAATAATAAGTATTCTCGCTCTGGCTATAAGATTTAATTTCATCCAGATACTTTTTCTCTATCTGGGGCAAATCTAATACAGGGTTATTTACATGATGAACGTTATCTAATGTACTCTCTTCATTTGTATTGGTTTCTTCACCCGGATCTAAATTTTCTTTCATATAGTTTTAGTTTCTCACCTGTTTAAGTCCTACATACAATTCTATATATGTTTTTGTTTCTTAAATTAAGATTTTACTTGCTCTTTTCAAACGGACTAAGAAAAAAAGTATAGCAGAAATCCAATATTTTTTAAGCCTTTAAACCCTATAAGTTTCCAGTTTAAATTGTCGGTTAAAATAGTGCTGGTATATGTTTTTATTGTGGCGAAATGATAAAGCTATAGTTAGTTTATAGCCTAAGGTATATTTCTGCTGAAAAATTAAGGCCCGGTAAACCGAAATTCAATATAAAGAGACGTCATTTAATAACCAATTGCTCACTATTTTATATCAGATCTTATTCTGCTCAGGCTAACCTGGGTAATTCCTAAATAAGAAGCTATAAAGCCAAGCTGTACTCTTTGTATAAGATTTGGATGGTTTGTAAGAAGCTCTTTGTAACGCTCTGTAGCTGTTTTAAACTGACGCGAAATCAATCGCTCCTCTGTTTTAATCAATTCACGTTCTGCAAACTTTCGTCCCCAATTGGCAATGTATATATCCAGATTAAAAAGTTCCTGTAAATTAGAAGTCCTCAATTCGTACAACTCGCAATTTTCCAATAGCTCAATATTTTCATAACCCTTTTCGTTTTCCACATAGCTCTTCATAGAAAGAATGGTTTCTCCTTCTGTACCAAACCAAAAAGTTAATTCATTCTCTTTCTGATAGGCATAAGCCCTCACCATTCCTTTCTTTATGAAATAGATATTCTTTTCTGCCTTATTCACTTTCAATAAGACATGACCTTTTGGATAAGATACTTCCCGGATATTGCTCTTTAGCTTTTGTTTAGACGTATCTGGAAGTAGATATATATTATCTAAAATTTCATCTATATTCATGGTTTCTGTTCAATCGCTCAGAAAAATAGTGATTTTTTTAAATTCAAGAGCAACCGCAACTATAAAATCTTCCGAAAGCAATATTCTTGTCAAAACCTTCAAAACAATAAGAATGATACACTAATACGGTATAGAGACCAGATTATATCTGCTATATTTAGCTTTAATGTATTAAATATGGCTACTATAGAAAAAGACACCGTTTTAAAAAGTTTAAATGAGATAGGTATTCTTCCGTTGTTTTATCATTCAGATCCGTCTTTGGTTATAGAAGTGGTAAAGGCCTGTTATGATGCGGGTGCCAGAAATTTCGAATTTGTAGACAGGGGAGATCATACCTTAACAGTATTGAAAGCGTTGTTTGAGCGTGCTAAAGACTATATGCCAGATATGGCTATTGGTGTGGGAACCGTTTATACCCCGGAAAAAGCAAGGTTATATATAAATGAAGGTGCCCATTTTATTGTATCGCCGGCACTTATACCCGAAGTAGGAAAAGTGTGTTTAGAAAATAATATACCATGGTTGCCAGGTGTAGCAACATTTACCGAAATTTATCAGGCAATGCAGGCAGGAGCAGAGGTGGTTAAGCTCTATCCATCTGTGTCAATTGGTTCAGCATTTATAAAAACAGTAAGGAATCCTATGCCCAATGTGAAGATATTGGCTTCTGGAGGTCCTAAAGGGAATAAGGAAAGCGTAGAAGAATGGTTTGGAGCAGGGGCCTATGCAGTTAGCATAAGTTCTTATTTTTTTCCGGATCATATAATAGAAAATAGAGACTTTAAATGGATACAACAAAGAGTTAGCGAAAGCATAGGTTTTGTGAAATCTTTTAGAGCTCAGGTGAAGTGTAAAGCAGAGGAAGTATAATTCCTCTGCTTTACACCAACTCCATATCATATAAATCAAAACCTTTAGCCCAGTAATCTTTTTTTACATCTTTTAATTTAAAACCGTTCTTTTCGTAAAATCTATATGCCAATTGAGACGTTCTTACCATAATCCGGTCTATGCCAGGTGTGTTTCTTAAAATAGCTATCCTGTAGTCTAACAATTTTTTTCCAATTCCCTTGTTCTGATAATCGGGAGCCGTAAAATCCCAGCTTAAGCTTGCCACGTTATTCTCTTTATTGAAATTTATTCCGCCGGCTCCAACGATTTTATTGTCTGTTTCTACAAGAAAATACCATTCAGTTCGGTGTTGTAAATAGAAGTCATAATCGGCTATCTCACTTTTTGCGAAATAAAGCGGTACATGGAGTGACAACAATTGCACAAGCTCCTCTTTGTCTCCCGCGACATACGCTCTTATGAAAACCTCGGAATGCATTATTTAATATCCAACAAATCTGACTTAATGAGAAGATACTGCTTTTAAGCCTATAATAGAGCCAATAAGAGTAGTAATGAAAAGTAAACGCAGAAAAGTAGCCGGTTCTTTAAATACTAAAATACCAACTAATACGGTACCTACTGCGCCAATCCCTGTCCATACAGCATATGCCGTACCTAATGGCAATGTTTGTGTAGCTTTAATCAATAAAAGCATACTCGCTGTTAAACAAATAGCAAAACCTCCATACCATAAATAGGTTTCACTCCCTAAGGCTTCTTTTGCTTTCCCTAAGCAAAAAGTAAAACCAACTTCAAAAAAACCTCCTAAAACTAAAAAAATCCAGTTCATTGTTATTGTCTTAAATTAATGATGCAAAGTTAAAACCGGTTTGTAATAAAATATTTTACAAATGATAAAAAATCAAAAGAAGTACCTGATTAAACCTTGGTTCATGATTTAACCGTATTTACTGTATTGTAATTGCGGTTTATACGCTAAAAAAACGGGTATTTCACTCTCTAACAGCGGCCGTCTTTTTGAGATTAAAAAGTGAAATTAAAAATTCATGCCCTATGAAAAATCAACTATTAAAATTCTTTGCTGGTATAATGTTAACCGGATGTTTGCTATCAGCGTGTGGTGGTAATAATAGAAACCCCGCAGATTCTGAATCCAATAATACGGTCGAATCGCCTGACAGGCAGGATACGCGGGATTCTATGGCAAACGATTCACTGGTTATAGACACAGCGAGTTATCAATAGATTAAAAAGCAACTTTATGTTGTTTTTTAATATGTCGTCAAACACTCAAAATATCTCATAATTAATCAAATGTTAAAATTAAATCTATGGAGGACAAACAAATGGAAAATCAACAGGAAGCACACAAAGAAGGGCCGGTAGCCCGTAAAATCGAAGAACAAACCGCCAGGTTGCCTTCCGATGTTTTTTTATGGGCATCTCTGGCATCAATGGGTATGTCTTTAACACTTAAATGTTTAAAGCATAAACACATGGCATTATTTGTGGGCCAGTGGGCCGCTCCTTTTTTGCTTCTGGGTATTTACAATAAAATCGTAAAAACCTCGGGACACGATGAACAAAGCTAAAAAGGTGTCTAAATTCTATCTCGTGAAGCAGGTTTGGGCCACTTGGTCTGATGATTACGCACAAGGAAGCTTGTGGCTCAAACTGTTTCATTTAATAATTAAGCCTATGATTATATAAAGACTTGTTACCACTTTTCACTACCTGTTTTTGCATTGTATTTAACGAATGTTAACGATTTATGGATACAGATACTTTTTCACCATGGGGATTGGCGGCTACAAAAAGCCTTACTCCCGATTTAGCCAATATCTATCACAAAGAGTTTAGGGATGTCACTTTCCAATTAAAATTAGCTGCAGGTTCGCTTTGGATAACGGCAACCCAGGCGAAGCAAATTATAGCATTTCGAACAGCTTTTTCTCCGTCAGGAGATTTGGAACTTCTAAAGTCCACTGAAACTAAAGACGGGGTGACGGTTTTGTTAAACGCTGCTATAGGAAGTTACAAAGTCGTTATAACCTTTCCCGAAAATGAAGATTTTACGCAGCTGCATTTTCAGGTAGCTTTAAAACCGGCTGGCCCGCTAAAGGTACCATTCTGGCCTAAAGATATTATTTTTCCCGAAGCAAGGAAGGCCGACAATCTACCAGCGGAAATTTACATCAGACAGTTGGGCACCCGTTCCGGATTAATATATTTAGGGCTAAAGCAACCCAAAGGTGGCTCGGTGCTCTATTTTCAGAATTTAACAGCTATAAATAGCTATTTTAGCGATACGCAAACATCAGCTGCAGATACTGTTGGTAGCAACTGGCCCGAAATGGGTTTTAGTCTTCCTGCTGCCGTTCAGCCAATGAAGGCAAGAAAAGAGTATATTATTTCTGATGCCTTCGTGTCCTTTAACGGTCATTTACCAAAAGACCAGTTCGAAATAGCAGAACAATTTATCAATCAATTAGCGGGGATTTATTTGCTGCTGCCACGACCAGATACTAAATATCAACCATATACAGATATTATTAAGAAAAATTTACACGATCTTCAACATAATAAGGCTTGTTGGTCTTATGCCAACGGACATCCCTATTTAAACGCCTATCTCTGTGATTATGCCACACCGCCCGAGATTATGGTGCAACTGGCAGTGCTTACGCCTGTAATGGATTACAACGAATGGAGCAAAGATGGAGATCTGTTATTGGTAGAGCAGTTATTAAAAGGATTGCCCGCTTTTTACGACGAAAAAGTAGGAACCGTTGTACGCTGGCTGCCTGCTTTGGAACACAAGTTAGACGAATCGGAAGAACATAAGGTTGCTAAAGTTATAGATTCCTGGTATTTGCATCATCCTTTACTAAACCTTTCCAGATTAGCCTTGAAGGGAGAAGAGAGTGCAAAAAAGCTATTCATGGATTCTCTCGACTATGCCATAAAAGTTGCCCGTCATTTTAAATATGAATGGCCTGTGTTTTACAATATGGAGACATTGGAAGTCATTAAAGCCGAAACGGAACCAGGAAAAAAAGGTGAAAAAGATGTAGCCGGAATTTACGCTCATGTTATGTTACAGGCATACGAGTTAACGGGAAAGAAAAAATATCTGAGCGAGGCCGAAAATGCCGCAAAAAGCTTAACGGTTTTTGGTTTTGATATCTTTTATCAGGCAAATAATACGGCGTTCTCGGCCGGGGCCATGCATCGTTTATGGAAGGAAACCGGTAAACAATTATACCGTAATTTAAGTCATCTGTTTCTGGCCAATTTGTTCAAAAATATGGCCTTATGGAGCTGTGAATATGGGCATGGCAGGAGTTTTCCAACATTTTTCTCGCTTTTTCCTTTAAATAATGCGCCTTATATAGCAGTATACGAAGAACAGGAAACTGTGGCTGCTATTCATGCTTATCTATCAACTGCAGGCGAAGAGGTTATGCCTGCTTTCTCGTTACTGCTGGCAGAGTTTGTACGCTATGCCCAAAACAGACTACCTTATTATTACCCGCCTATGCTGCCGGAAGACATGCTGTCAGAAGAGGTGAAGACAGGGGAGATAGACCCTAAACTATGGATTCCGCTGGAGGATATTCAGGATGGCTGGGAAAAGTCCGGTTCTGTTGGACAGGAAGTATACGGCGCAGGTTTGGCCTTTGGAGTGGTTCCCCGAAACTATATGAGAGTAGACCATTGTCGTATATTAGTTTATCTGGATTATCCATTTACCAAACCCGAACTTAAAAATAAAAGCCTCAGTTTTCGGATACTTGGAAGCGAAAAATTGCATTGCCGTTTACGAATAATTGCAGACAATATCGAAAGACTTCCTGAAATTAAATTTAAAGCGCATCAACAGGAAGAAATCTCTCCTAACAAAGAAACAAAGCAATATATAGAGTATCTGTTACAGGGCAATCAAAAGATAACTATCAATTGGTAATATCTAATAATTAATTATTATGGAAACTAATCAGCTTCAAAATTTCGACGAGAAAATAACCGGAAAATCTATCCTCATTACCGGGGGTACCAAAGGTATAGGGCGAGCAACTGCACTTTTATTAAGCAGGCTCGGTAATGATGTGCTTATATGCGGGCGTCATGAAAAAGAATTACAGGATACCCTGGATGATTTTGAAAAGTTACAGGCAGAAGGCAGTTTAAGCGGGGTTATCGCTGATTTAGCCAGCGAAGAAGGAATTAACCAATTGTTCAATCAGGCAGATGAAATGCTGGGAGGGTTAGATGTCCTGATTAACAATGCTGCATTATCCTATCAATCTGTAGCCGACGGAACTTATCAGGACCAGGAATATTTGGTGAAGACCAATTTATTGGGTTACATGGCATGTTGTCAGAAAGCGATAGAACGTATGGGAAACTCGGGTAGTGGACATATTGTTAATGTGGGCTCTATGAGTGCCGATGTAAGGGAAGAAGGAAGCTCGGTGTATGTGGCTACCAAAGGAGGAATTCAGGCCTTCAGTGAAGCACTTCGAAAAGAAGTGAATGGAAAAGGCATCAAGGTATCGCTGATAGAACCCGGAGCCACAGGGACAAATATGCAACCTATGTCTTCAGAAGAGCAGGAAAAGCTGGAAGAAAAATTAAAAATGCTGAAAGCCGAAGATGTAGCTGCTGCTATAGTTTATGTGCTTTCGCAGCCAGAACGTTGCGATGTAGTTTCTTTGCAGCTGCGGCCGCACCTTCAGAAAATATAATTTCATGAAGAAGTTAAGGGCCGAACTGGATTTTTTTAAGACGCAACCCATGCCTATGCGCAAGTTGCTTCAGGCCAATCTGGTCTATGCACTTGTATTACCGCTTCTGGAATTATTTATAGGGGCTTATATCCTCAGAAACTCTGCAGACGTTAGTTTGGTGATTTTTTTCCAGTTAGCACAGGGTACCGGTATACCAATAACTTTCATGCTCAATAATTACCTGCTTAAATTTTTTTCTGTGGCTGCTATGTACTCTACCGGTATGGTGCTAAGTGGGGTATCTATGGGAGTGATGATGCTTTTGCCGGAATTAGATGCAACAGGAGTAGCTACTACCGGTTTCCTGATGGGCCTGGCTTATGGTTTTTTCTGGGCAAACCGTGTATATCTTGCCATGTCATCTACCAAAGACCAGAACAGAAATTATTTTTATGGTTTAGAAACCTTTTTCTTCACGGTAGCATATATACTTATGCCGCTTATTGCAGGATACTTTATTGCTGCTGCACATCGGTATAGCTGGTTCAATTCAAATTTGTCTGTACCATATTATATCCTGACAGCTCTGGTGCTGCTGCTCACATTTTTAGCATCTTCTATTATAAGGAAAGGACAATATAAAAATCCGCCAAGCCTGCCGTTCATCTATTTTAAATTTCACCATTTATGGAATAAAATGTTGTATATGGCAGTTTTTAAAGGAGTAGCACAGGGTTTTGTTATTACCGCACCGGTAATGCTGGTCATGAAACTGGTAGGGAATGAGGGCGCTTTAGGATCTATACAAGCTGCCGGATCATTCTTGTCTGCTATGATGCTTTATGTTTTGGGCCGACTTACTACACCCAGACACAGACTTAAAATATTTGCAGCAGGTTTATCTTTGTTTGTTGTAGGGGCTACGTTGAATATGTTAATGTATAGCCTCGCAGGTGCCGTTTTATTTATTGCCTGTCAGGTTTTTAGCAGGCCATTATTAGATCTTGCCTATTTTCCAATACAATTAGGTGTAACAGAATGTGTAGCCAAAAAAGAGAACCGGAGTCAGCTTACTTATATATTCAGCCATGAGATTGGGCTGTTTACAGGAAGATTATTTGGCTGTAGTTTGTTTATGCTGATAGCAGGATATTTTGGCGATGAAGCAGCGTTACGATATGCACTATTCGCTGTGGCCCTGGTTCAGTTTTTTTCCGTCTTTATTGCCCGTAGTATTCTCAAAAATAAAGAATGGTGCGATGCAGAGAAAATTCCGTTGTCTGAGAATGATCTAAAAGAACCTTCAGAACTTTAATTTAGCAGGAATCTTATTGTTGGGTAGAAATAATCTCTTCGTTCCCTTGATCCCGTTCAAAGTGGGGGAAGGAGCCTATATGCTTTTATGATGGGATGCTTCTTCCGCTTAAAACGGAATCAGCATGACGACGTTACGTTCTTATCTTAACCTACATCTTAATTTGTTTGATTTAGTTTACTACCATAATCCTATTACGAATCTTGTTGATTAGAATTGTTATCTCTTATGTTTAGAGACTTCCGGTCAAGCCGGACACTTTTCCTGCAGTTGAAAGTGTCCGGCTAGCCTGCCGCAGATAGCAGTAGATTTATCGTTTCATCACAATAAATCTTTTATCTGTAATTGAGCCAATCAGGCAAAGCATTTACAAGAGCTTTAGAAAGGAGTGTTCTTTGTTAGGCTGAACGCCCGCCGGACAGGCAGGCGTTCAATGTGACTTAGACACCTCTATTTAAATTTTAACATATTAAGTGTTAAATCTTAAAAAAGCTGCCATTACACTTTCTTTTGGCATTTTTTCTTTTTCAAGAACATAAACACCACCGCCGTTCATCATGGTTTTAACAATTGCTTTATTTACCAGGCATTCATCGTCGGGTTGCTTTTCGGTATGAACTGTCAATTTATTATTCTCTTCGTCAAAATTACCCCAGATATGGGTGTTCTTTTCCACAAAAAGATCAGATACCTGTGCATAATAGCTTGCCGGAATTATTTTTTCTGGTATAGAAGATGTGAACTGTCCGGCCAGATTATTATAATAATTCTTTAAAGCCTGGTTGCACTGTTCTTCAAAAAAAGGTTTTACAAGTTCAGTTGCCTTTTTAAGGAGTGCATTTTTGTTTGTCTGATCGTGATTTCCGCTTATATAATCATCAACAATATGTTTGTATTTAGAGGCACTTTTATAAGTGGCTACTATAGCGTCTACGCCGGCAAGTAATAGCGGTGCTTTTTCATTGGCTAATACTTCTGTCCAGAGTGTCTGGTCTACCTCTTTCATGTACTGCAGAATATATTCGTCCTCATCTGCCAGCCCATTGCTATGTCCATGAAAGCTAGCTGCTACTCCAGACTGTGTACCCCCTCCGCGAAATAGCTTTCTTTCACTCTTTTCTTCAAAATGAATGACATCATCTATGCCATAGGGCAGGCCCGGTACCTCAAGTTCTTCAATACTGTAAGAATCGCCTTTCAGGAAACGTGTTTTGTTTTTACTGATAACAAGCAGGTAAAAGTGCCTGTTATTGGTCACCATCTGCGTTAGCTGGCTTACATTAAAAGAACTGTTGATATGAAGTTCCTGATTTACGGTATAGGGAATTTTTATAATCTTGAAAAAGTCGTTTGCCAGAAAAACAGCCAATCCTTCAGACATACTGTTCCAAAATTCTTTGTCCTCTATTAAATCGTACGCAGGTTGCAACAGGCGCTCAATAGCCGGTAATTCATGCCCGCGCTGTTTAAGCTCCTGTGCAGTCTGTTGAACCAGGTTTTTAAAGACAATTTGATCCTGTTTCTCATTTACTGCGACACCGGATTTGTGTGTGGGCAGATAAATTGAAATGTTCGAACCAGAGTGTTGCTCACTTAGTTCATAAAAGTCTTTCTTTGATAGTAGTTCCATAGGTAAAAAATTAATGCTGGTAATATCCCATTACTTATTCAATTATAGATGGTTACAGCTTTGAATACTGATTGTACAGCTTTTATAAAACTGTTAATGAGGTAGGAGGAGATACAACCGGAGAAATAAATAAAAAGCCCCGGTAGTACCGAGGCATTAAATACAGCTTTTTAAGCTGCTACATTGGCCTCATTTAAAGCAATGTCTGTTAGTTTTTCGTCTGTTTCTTTTTCTTCCGAAAGCGTAGCACCCAGCAATTCATAAGCTTCCTGATGCTCCATTAATTTCGCATAAGTGGTTAAACATCCATAGCTGGCAATTTCGTAGTGCTCAACCTTCTGTGCGGCGGCAATCAAAGCTGCATCCAATGCAGGGTCATCTTCAAACTCACTTATGATCTCTTCAGCCTCATTAAGTAAACCCTCCATCGCTTTACATTTTTTTCCTCTGGCAGTTAAGCCAACCGATTCAAACACTTGTTTTAACCTTTCAATGTGGCCTTCTGTTTGAGAAAGATGCTCCTGAAATGCAGATTTTAAATTTTCACTGTTCGCTTTTTCTGCCATTTTTTTTAAGCCCTTTAATAATTGTTTTTCTGCACCTAAGATGTCTTTCAACTCGTCAACAAATAGTTCGTGAAGATGCTCGTTAGGCATCTCTGCATTTTTTCTTGAATTCGCCATTTTACTGTTTTTTATAGTTAATAGATGTTATTAATTATTCATTTTATCCAATTCAATTTCTATACCATTTCATAACCATGAAGTATTTAAATTTAAAATTCTGCGCTTTAAAGGCATTTCCCGATAAAGGATAAAGAATGATTTCTATATTCTTACAGACATTTTGGTACAGGCTTTAATAAGTTGTATCTTGCTCAATTATATAAACCAGGGATTCTGTAAAACTATCTATGCATTTAGATGAAAAGCTGTTTTCTTTCGAAGCCGAAATAGAAATAATAGGTATTAATCCTTATGTACAGGTTCCGAACAATATTTTAGAGCAAATCTTTGTACTTGCAGAAAAAGATAAAGGTTTTATACCTGTGAAAGGAACGGTTAACGAATCACCTTATCAGCAAACGTTGGTGAAATATCGTGGTCTCTGGCGCCTGTACATCAATACCACTATGCTTAAAGATTCCCCCAAACGTATAGGAGAAAAGATTCATATAACGCTATCTCTGGATCTATCGGACAGGACAATCCTGCCCCACCCGAGGTTACTGGAAGCACTTGAAGAAAATAAAGCCGCCAGGGAAGTGTTCGACCGAATTTCCCCGTCGCTCAGAAAAGAAATTATACGGTATATCTCTTTTCTCAAAACAGAAGAGAGTATCACTAAAAATGTAAATAAAGCTATAGACTTTCTGTTGGGAAAGGGAAGGTTTGTAGGGAGAGACAGGCCGTA